>JAHFCH010000215.1 GCA_023249635.1 Fibrobacterota bacterium | reverse complement strand
CTTTCACGGAACGCGTCGCCGAAATTCCCGGCGCGCATGTCGCCAATGAAAGGGATCCGGTGCCCTTCGCCGCGCCCTACAACCAGATTCCCGGGACCCACGTATTCGACCGGAACGGCGCGGACGTGGCGCATCGCGGCTACTACGCTTTCGCGCGCCCGGACGTCGGACTGATGGCGCATTCCATCCCGCGCTATCAGGAATCCATCCACAATCATCTCGTTAAAAATCCGGAGCCGACGCCTCCGGGCAGTCCCGTTGAGCCGCCTCCAGCCGTGTAGCCGCGACTTATCCGGAGGGGGAATTAAAAAGCCCCCTGCACGGATTTACGTGAGGGGGCTTCTGGAGCGGACTGCGGGATTCGAACCCGCGACCCTTTGCTTGGGAAGCAAAAGCTCTACCAACTGAGCTAAGTCCGCATGCCTCCCTTACGGGAGGGTCCGGATAATATAGCCCATCCCCCCTTTTTTGGAAACCGCCGCGGAGCCCGCCTCCCTTATGGTTTCCGCGCGGGGACGACCCAGAATATCGACGCTGTAGGCGGCTGTGGCCGCAGCCCATGGGGCTTCCTGTCGCGCAGGTGCCCCCAGGGACACCACCTCGGCGCCCATGGCGTACCGGATGCCTCCCAGCAGATGGGCCAGGAACAGCGGCTCGCGGAAACTTTCGGCGCCGTGCCCAAGACCCGAGAACCACGCACGCCCGCCTTCGAATTCGCGGCACCAGGCGATGGGATGATCTTTCCCCATGGTTCCGCCCTGGTACGAAGCTTCGTCCACGGTCAACAGCACATGGACATTGGGCCGCGGATTGGCCTGGTAATCATGCCATTCATCCACCCGCTCCCAGCGTGCAGGCAGCATGGAAGTCGAAAGGTGCCGCGCGTCCTCCACCACCACGGTCGCCTTCTGTATGGCCGGATGTTTCAGGAAGCGCCCTCCGCCGATCAAATCGCCGTACCAGGGCCAGGTGAATTCGGTTCCGCAGGCGGAATGGAAACCCGCATAGCCGCCGCCGGCGCGGATGAAATTCTGGAAGGCCGAACGCTGTCCCGCATCGAGCACTTCACCGCCGGTATTGTTGAAGACTACCGCACGGTATCGCGCCAGGTTCGCCGTGGTGAATAACCCCGCATCGTCGCTGGTGTCCGCCGCGAACCCATTGGCCTTGCCCAAGGCCACGATGGCGCGGGCGCCGTCGGGGATGGAAGCGTGCACGTATTGCCCGGCTTGCACTTTTCCGAATACCAGTACCCGGGGCAGGTCGGCGCCCTTGCCATCGATCGCTGCCAGCGCCGTTCCCAAGAGGATTACCAAGCGCACGGTCGGGATATGCATCGGATGCTTCATATGGGTTTCCTTACGGCGACGGCGCGGGCATGACCCGTCCGGAATAGGTGATACCCGTGGGACCGGCGAACCGGTAGTTGTATATGCCCACCGGCATTTCCGGTAGCGTCTCCGCGGAACCGAAACCGGCGATGCGAGACGACGCGATAAGCCGTCCATGCGCATCGTAAACGGTAAGCATGCCCGGCGGCAGCGAAGCATCGGGGCGGATGCGTAGTCTACCCATGGCGGTACGCTGGAATCGCAGCCGCGGCGCCGGCGGCGCGCGCGTCCCGGCCGCAATCCAAACAGGCTGCAACAAGGAGGGAACCAACGGCTTGTCCGCGGATTCGGAAATGCCCGAGCCGGCCTGGGCTTTCCCGAAAGCCTGCTGCGACCATTTATCCAGGTTATGGTAGGTGGCCCACATGCGGATGCCGTCGAGCTTGGGCATCTCGGACAATGCGATCAGGGCCGCGAGGCGCACATGGGGATCATCATCATTGACGCGCCCTTGCTCGAGAATGGCGCGGACGGAAGCGGCGGTGCGGGGCATGGCCTTCATGGCGTTGGCGCGGACCGCGGCGGAAGGATGCAATAGGCATTCCTTGAGGATGGGATCCCAGACGGCCGCATGCGCCGCGAACAGCCCCAGGCCCTGTGCCGTCCACAGGCAATGGAGGGCGGCGGGATCGATGCCGACGCTGTCGGGCAGCCGGTTGCGCAGCGAAGCCACCAGCAACGATTCCACCTGTGCCTTCTGGGTCTCCGTGACCGCCTTGCGGAGGAGCATGCGTTGCGCCTGCATGCGCCAGAGCAGATTACCGTTGCGGAAAGCCGCCACGCACTCGCGGAAGCCGGCGGCGCGGAGATCCAGGACGGGATCCAGGCGTCCGTCGGCGGGCACGACGCGATAGATACGTTCGCGCGATCGGATGCGCATGGTATTGATCCAGCCGCCACCAGGGCCGAACAAGGACGGGTCAGCGCCCGGGATATTGTGCAGGGTGAAATAGCTGTACCAATCCAGTACCCACACGGCGCCGTCGGGCCCGACCTTGGCGGCGATGGGCGCGGTCCAGGCGTCGCTGCTGGCGAAAATATCGATGGTGGCCGCGTTCCGGTTCGCCTTCCAGGAACTCTTGTCCTGGTCCAGGAAATCCTGGTTCACCAGATGCCCGGTCGGTTCGCATACGAAGGCGGCGCGGTTCCAGTACGCCTTCGGAAATAAACGCGCGGTGTAAATCTCGTGGTTGGCCGCCGCCGTGAAATTCCCCACGTGCCCGCCCACCACGAAGAAATCGCCTTCCACGATATCCTTGGTGATGGAAAAGCCGTCGTAGGCTTCACCATAACCGGTGATGTTGGCGCTCAAGACCCCCGGCAATACGCTGTGTTGCGTATGCATGTTGTTCGCGGCGGAGGCGAACAGTTGCCCGTCCTCCATCATTCCCATACCCGCGCTGTTGCCGTTCTGGGTGGGACCGATATATTCGAATTTGCTCCCGTCGGTGCGAACGCGCCAGATGCCCGATCCGAAGCTGATGCCGCCGACCTTGCCGCCGTCGTACCCACTCACGCCGTAAAGCCAATTGTCCATTCCGAACTTGAGGTTGGTGATGGAGCCATGCATATCGGTCTTGCTGAAACCGGTATACAGAACGGTACCCATGGGGGTATCGGCCTTGTCGTCGCCGTTCTTGTCCGTGAAGAGCACGAGATGAGGCGCCATGGCGACCACGACGCCTTCGGGAACCAGCTCAAGGCCTTCGGCCATGCTGATGCCGGACACGAATTCGGTCAGCTTGTCGGCCACGCGATCGCCATCGGTGTCCTCAAGGATGATGACGCGGTCATGGCCCTTGAAGGCATCCACCATGGTGTTCGGGTAATCGTAGGTCTCCACCGCCCACATGCGCCCGCGCTCGTCGAAGGTAAAGCCCATCACGTTGAGGATGCGCGCGGTGCCGTTCTCGGAAACCCAGACTTCGGTCTTGAAGCCCGCAGGCGCAAGGCTGCAATTCACCGACTGCTCAGGCAGCAACGGGGTTTGCACCGTGTTCCAATGCGACTTGAGGGTATAATCCACATTCGCGTTTTCCGGCCGCTCCAATACGTTGGCCCGCAGGATCTCGGTATCGAAAGGCTCCCGGACCAGTTCCGGGCAGGGCCCCGTCTTCGTCAAGGGCCCGGCGGCAACGGCCGGTTCCCCGCATGCCAGCCACCCGATACATACGCCCACCCATGTCCACCTCGATTCCCTCATCCTACCACCCCTTCCCTTCCATCCGGTCATTTCCCCACCCGCGCGGGCTCCCTGCGGCCCAGTAAATCGGTCCATACCCACTTGGGTAACACTAACGTTACCTCACCCCGTTCTAGCACCGGACTTCTCCATAGCGCAACCGGCACGTCCTCTATCATTTCCGCATCTTTCGTCACCATGGCACGGAAGCGCTGGAACGGATCCCCCGCGGCCCAGGCCAGCCCGCGCAAGATGAGGATCCGGTACAAGGCATCGTCGTGGGTGCGGTTGAAATGGCCCGGCACCGAGCAGAATACCCGGCCGCCGCCGATGGCTTTGGTCCAGAGCATGGGCCAAGCGACGCCGTTTTCCTGCAACCTCGCCATTACTTGGATCGATGTCGTGTCCCCGGAGAGGTGGAAATAGGCCTCGTCGGTAAAACGCATCGTCGCGGGAAGCCCTGTGGTCAAGGGATGCGGATGCGCCGGATCAGTACGGACGTCGATATCCCCTTCCCGATAAGCGGCGGTACCATCGCGCCAGGAAAGCCCTACGCGGGCGGCGAACTTCGCGTTGACAGGGGAATCGGATTGGAACTGGGTCAGGCCCGCATGGATGACGGCGAGGCCCCTGCCCCGGGCCAGATAACCGTCGAGTTGGCGGTAACAGGAATCATTCAGATCCGCACGCAGGCGCAAATCGAAAATGACGAGGTCGGCCGCGGACCATTGTTCCGCGGTCGGCCAGTAATAAGCTGACGATGCCGTAACGCCGGGGACGCTGCGGAACAATCCCAGCCAGCGATCACGATTGGCGGAAAAATCGTGGGACCCTACCGGATGCCCGTCGCCATCCCCCCATACCCATACCACCGCCAACGGGCGCGCCGATAGGCTTCCGGGCGCAGGAGCGGGCCCTAAGAGGGATTCGATTTCGCTGCGGAGTCGCGGAGCGCCGTCAACGGCCAATGGAGTCAAGGCCAGTACGGCGGCCAAGGCGGCCGGAGCCGACACGCTGGGTAGACCAACCCATCCTGTTATCGAACCCGTCAATCGCCGCATCCTGAACCTCGCGGGCCGGGGATGCATTCCCCGGCGCCGTCCGGTAACCTAAGCGCGGGGAAAGCCCGTGGATGGACGGGTTGCGCCGGTTTCTATGTGAATTACGACAGGTAAAGCGGTAGGCGCTCTAGACGGCCGGGAGAGCGCGGTTGCGCACCCGGTACTGGTGGGGCGTCACCCCCATCTGGCGTTTGAAATGCGCGATGAAGGCGGATTCGTCGGGAAAGCCGAGTGAAAAGGCCAGCGTACCCACGGGCTCGGAACCGCGCAGGAGGGCATCGCAGGCCGCGAGTACACGCATGCGGATGCGGTAGCGGCTGGGAGGCATCTTGAAATGGTGGAGGAAGGCGCGTTGGAACTGGCGCACGGACATATGCACCAGCGCGGCCAGGTTGGGTACGGGGATTTCCTCGCCCAGATGTTCGCGCATATGCCGGATGGCGCGGCCGATACCCGGAAACGGTCCCGCCGCGGGGGCATCGCCCTCATACTTGCGCGACGTCCCCATCACCCCCACCACCGCCCCGGCGCGATCGCGCATGGGAAACTTGTGCGTGACGTACCATTCCGGTGACCCCCGCTCGTCCAGGAAGATTTCGACCATGTCGGTCAGGGGCGCGCCGGAATCCACCACGCGGGCGTCGTCCTGGCGGAATTTCTCGGCGATACTGCGCGGATACAGATCCTGGTCCAACAGGCCCACCATATCCTCTTCCCCCGGCAGCCCGTTCAGGGCCGCCAGGTTGGGGCTTACGGCCAGGAATCGGCCCCGGGCATCCTTAGCGAAGAAACGGGTATCCCGAGCTTCGCGCCAAAGTTGGAAGAACTGCAGACTCGGGATTTCCCCGGCGAGCAGGTCCTGCCGCAGGCTTTGGATTTCGGGATCGTGCGTTGCCATATCACCCCCTGGAGACGGGCGATGGCGGCCCGCGACCCCTGGAATATAAGGGGCAATGCCGATTCCGGCCTCTCGCTTTGCCGGGGATACGGCCCGTTTCCAGGCTGAAATTTCCAAAATCCCCCCGAATTATTACCTTGTAGGCCAAACCAAGCAAAATCCGGGATACCATGGAATCAACTCTCGTCATCATCAAGCCCAACGGCGTCAAAGGCGGAATCGTCGGGGAAATCATTTCCCGCTATGAAATGTCCCGCCTCTCAGTTTCCGGCATCAAGGCCAAGTCGCTGACCAAAGCCGAAGCCGAAGGCTTCTACGCCGAGCATAAAGAGCGCGGGTTTTTCGGAGAGCTGGTAGGCTTCATGACCTCGGGACCCGTGGTCCTCATCGCCCTTTCCGGCGAGAAGGCCGTGGAGAAGGTCCGCACCATCAATGGCGCGACCAATCCCGCCAACGCCTCCGCCGGCACCATCCGGCACGATTTCGCGCCCAATACCGGCGAGAACATCGTGCATTCCTCCGATTCGGCCGCCAGCGCCGCGCGGGAAATCGCCTACTGGTTCGAGAAGACCGAATTGGTCTCCTATCCCGCGTACTCCCACCTGAAAACCTGAACGGGTCGGGCCGCCTATGGCGGCCGGATAAGCGAGGCGCCTTACGTGATACACGCATTCGGCGATAAGCAACCCGAACTGGGCCCCCGGGCCTTCGTGGCCCCCAGCGCCGACGTCATCGGCCGGGTCAAGTTGGGCGAAGACGCCTCCGTCTTCTTCCAATGCGTCCTGCGCGCAGACATCAATTACATCCACGTCGGCGCTCGAAGCAATATCCAGGACCATACCACCGTGCATGTGGCCAGCGATCTCGGCACCACCCTGGGCGATGACGTTTCCGTTGGCCATGGTTGTACCATCCATGCCTGCGCCATCGGCAACCGGGTACTGGTGGGCATGGGCGCAGTGATCATGGACGGCACCGTGGTCGGGGACGATTGCCTCATCGCCGCCGGTGCGCTGTTGCCCAAAGGCAAAACCTTCGAAGCCGGCACCCTCATCATGGGCAATCCCGCCAAAGCGGTGCGCAAGCTGACCGCCGAGGAGATTACCGGGCTGGCCAAACTGGCCGCCAAGTACGTGCATGTCAAGGATGTCTACCTGCAAACCCGTACATGGCCTGGCTGAAAACCCTGGGGGCGTTCGCCCTCATCCTGGTCCTTAGCGCTTGGATTATCAACGCCTACGTTGTGGTCAAGGCGAAGTCGCATACTTTCCTCAACGCCGAATCGGTACCGGTGGTGGAAGCGGTGATCGTTCCCGGCGCCAGCGTATACCGCTCCGGCAAGCTCTCCCCCGTGCTGCGGCAACGCATGGAAGGCGCCCTGCGGTACCTGGCTTTGCACAAAGGCGTCAAGTTGGTGCTTTCGGGCCACGCCATCCCTCGGGGCTATAACGAGACGGTGGCCATGGCGGAATTCGCGCGCGGCAACGCCGTGCCGGCGGAGGACATCCTCATCGACGAACGCGGACGTAGCACCTATGTTACCCTGCTCAATTTCCGGCGGGCCTCCCCCATCCGACGCGTTCTCATCGTGAGCCAGGATTACCATTTGCCCCGGGCGCTGTACGTCGCCCGGTCGATGGGCTTCGAAGCCGAAGGCCTGGTGGTCAGCGAGGATCCGGGCTCGGGCAGCATCCCTTTCCGTGAATACTTCACACGGCTCAAGGATTTCGTGCTGCTCCGCATCTCCAGGTGGTTCAATGCCGATTGAACCCGAATCGGTATTGATGTCGGCGGGGCCGCCGGGACCGCGCAAGCGCGCGGCCGCCGGGCGCGTGGAGATCGCTTTCCTCATCAATCCCATCTCCGGCGGAGGCATCGGGCGGCGGGTATTCCATCAATTGCCCGAGATCATGGATTCCTTCGGCTTCGTGGCCGGGGCCTGGCGCGCGGAATTGACGGAAGCGGGCCGGCTCGAGGAACAGACGGACGGGATGCTGGAAACGGCGCGCAAGGTGATCGCGGTAGGCGGCGACGGCACCATCGGATTCGTGCTGAGCCGCCTGCGCCTGCGGGATCTGGGCGATACGGAGATTGGCCTGATCCCCCTGGGGACCGGCAACGATCTGGGCCGCGCCATGGGCATATTCCGCATCTACAACGAACGCGGACTCATCGCCTGCGTCAAGCGCCTGCTCAAGGCGCAAAGCGCGCGTTTCGATCTATGGGATCTGAACGGAAAACTCACCATGGCCTCGTACGTGAGCTTGGGGATGGATGCCGCGGTCTTGCACGACTTCGACGTGGCGCGCAAGGCGGGCAAGATCCCGACCGGTTCCATCTTCAACAAGCTCTTCTACGTGCAGGCCTTCATGAAACGATCCGCGAACCGGATTTCGGGGAAGTGCACCTTGGTGTTGGGGATGGATGGCGGCGATCACCGCATCGAGTTGGACGGGGCCCTATGCTGCGTGGTGGCCAACATCAATTCCTATGCGGCCGGGGCCCGGGTCTTCCCCTCCGCGCGCTTCGACGATGGCCATCTCGAGGTGGCCGTGTTCGATCGCCTGTGGAAGTTCTCCCTGCTGGTGGGGCTGACGCGGCTGCTGCCGCGCTTCGCGAAGGTGATGGGCAGGCGCATCCGTTTATACCATGCCCGCAGCGTGGAAATCGTAGGCGGCCAAGGCGAGTTCTGCCAGTTGGACGGGGAGGATATCACGGGCTACCTGTCGGAGACGGGCCGCCTGGCGATCCGGCCTTCCCGGCACGTGAATCTGCTGGATCTGCGGCGGGAATCCTTCAGCTTGTTCTAAGGGCGGCCTGCTCCCGGCCTTCTTCCCCGGACTTCAGCTTCATCATCGTCTCCACGTCATCGGCGACGATCCCTCGCACGCCCGCAGACAGGGCCGCTTTGAATTCCTTCTCGCCTTTGATGTCCCAGATGAGGAATAGCTCGGGCCCGGGAACGCCCGCGGTCTTGCGGGCCAACAGATCCACCTCGGAGGGCCGCACGGGGGCTTGGCGGGCATTGCGGTTTTCGGCTTCGCGGCTGTCCCGGATGTATTTGCGGAAGATTTCCCAGGACACGGAGAAATGCCTGATGGCGACCGCGGTCTCGGCATCGGCGCCGGTATGCACTGCCGTGAAGCGATCGTAATTCTCGAAGATGCCGCCCAACACGGGGAAAAGCCTTTCCCGCGCCAGGAACCGGAGGATGCCGCCATGGAAGCTGGCGAGGAAGGTATCCTCATGGGCGCCCGCGGCCTTGACCATGGCCGCGCATTTCTCCGCCAGGGTTTCCACATAGCCCGGATTATCCTCCAGGGCGCGCGGGATCTTGAGCTCCAGGTAGAAGGGTTTCTTCCCGAACTCGGAAAGGAACTGATCCAGGCTGGGGATACGGTAACCCGCTTGTGACCCCGCCGGGGCGGACTTGCGGGTGCGCAGCGAGAGCCCGCGCAGCTCTTCCCAGGTCAGGTCGTATACGTTTTCGCGGCGGCCCGCCAAGCGTTGGCAATCGTCGTCGTGGAAAACCACGGGAACGCCGTCCCGACTGAGCTGCACGTCGAACTCGACCATGTGGCAGCCTGCGCCGTAGGCCGCGCGGAAAGCTTCCAGGGTATTCTCCACGTGCGTCTTGTGCCAGCCCCGGTGGGCCACTTTCCAGATTTCCTTCATCTCCGTTCCCCCGAGGGCGCGCCGATGGGCGCTGCCGCATGCCTATGGGTTGCCAGAAAACCCGGGTAGTCCGCATCCGCCCCCAGGGCCGCGAGGCCGGGGTTGCGGGCCCGGAAGAACGCATCGACACGATCCAGGCATTCGCTTCCGCCGCCGCGGGTGAAATACGCATCGGTGCGCCGACGGAAGAAATCCTCCGGGGTGCGCGCCCACTCGCGTTCGGCCGAAAAGGCAAGCTCGCCCATCAGCAAACCGTAAGGCCCGGGCAAACGTTCGCGCCTTACCGCGTCCGCGGAAACGTATTCGGCCAATTCCAAGGCGCGCTTTCCGTAGCGGCGCATCCACGTCGCCGAGACCGCTTCGTCGGCGAACGGATAGGCGAGCAGACCGCGCCGGATGGCATCCCGCTCCTTGGTGTCGGACCAGGCGCCGGGAAGGAGCCGCGGCTTGATGTCCTTTACCTCTGTCTTGCCGCCCAGGATAAAACGCAAGTAGGCGTCCGCGAAGCTCCGGTGGGTGGTGTATTTACCCCCCACCGCCGAGGTCACGCCCTCTTTCAGGCGGTGGAATTCATGTTCGCGGCTCAAGGTGATGGTCGAGCCCCGTTTGCTCCGGGCCAAGGGCCGCACGCCCGTGATGGTGCAGATGACATCGGGCTTCCAGGATGGGAAATAGGTACGCGCCAAACGCAGCAACTCGGCGATTTCCTGTTCCTTGGGCACGGCGGGTTCGGGCGGAAAGTCGCCTACTTCGGTTTCCGTGGTGCCGATGAGATGCTTTCCCTTCCAAGGCACGATGAAGAAATACCGTTTACTGTCGGGTACGGGCAGGATGAAACAGGCTTGGGAAGGGATGCCGTCGGCGATGAGATGGATGCCCTGGGATAAGCGTACCTGCGGCGCAGCCTTCGGAAAGGCCGTCTTGGCGACCTGATCGGTCCAGGGTCCCAGGGCCAGGGCCACGCGCCGGGCGCGGTGGACCCCCTCCCGCCCCGTCAACCTGTCGGCTACCGTCACTTCCAGGATACCGTTGCCCGCGCGTTCCACTCCCTGGAAGCTTTGGTAATTGTGGATGCGCGCGCCCAGGGCGGCCGCGTCCACCAGGTTTTCCATCACCAGGCGGGCATCATCCATGACGCAATCGGAATATTCGTATCCGCCGCAGGTCTCATCGGGCAGGAATTGCGGCTCCTTGGCGCGCAGTTCCTCTGGGGTCACCCAGCGGTGGGGATCTAGCTTTCGGCCTCCGGCCAGGAAATCGTACACGGTCATCCCGGTCTTGAT
>JAHFCH010000028.1 GCA_023249635.1 Fibrobacterota bacterium | reverse complement strand
AAGACGGGTACTTGGTGATGACCTTACCAAAGGCGTAGGAGGCCAACAGGAACTTGCGGGCCAGGTACAAGCGCATGGCTTCACGATAGGCATCCTCCGGCTCGATCTTGAGGCGGCGGTAGCGGGCTTCGCCGATGCGCTCCTCGCGGGTGGGACCGACGCGGGTGATGGCCTTGAAGTTCCATACGAATCCGCGGCCTTCGTCCTTGACTGAGAGCTTGTCATGCGACATGTCCAAATCCAGTTGAAGGTAGCGGAACAGGTTCACGCGCTTCACGTTGACCGTGGCGCCGATGACAGGGTAGCCCAGCTTGGTGAACTTTGCCTTGATTCCGAGCAAAGGGCTCAGGAAGTAGGTGGCGCGCGCGGAAGGCACGATTTCATTGCCACCCGGGCCTTCAGCCGCGTCATGGGTCACGTCGATCACGCTGACCGAACCGGCCAATTCCAGGCTGTTGTTGAATCCACGCCAGAAGAAGCTGGTGTTCAGGTTGCGGGGGATCTTGTACTTACCCTTGATGAGGCTGGGGTTGTCGTCCGGCAGTTTCACTTCGGGCTGCAACGCATTCTGCAAAGACACGCCCAACTGCAGATGGCCATAACGCGAGGTGCTGAACGGGTTATAACCGATACCCACGTCCACACCCAAGCCGAAGCTCTTGACCGCGTTGAAAGCGTTGAACTGGATGACCGTGGCGTCGATACCCAGGGCAATCTTGTTCGCCAAACCGCTGGGCATGAAGAACCCCAAGCGATAGGCGTATCCCAGGGTGTAGGCGTTTTCCAGGTACACGGCGTTGCTGCCGTCGATGGCCGAACCGTTCTCGAAAACCGAAAGGCCGATCGAGTGGTTGTAGTCGAACGGATGCACGGCGCTGATGAATTCCTGGCCGGCCTTGCCGGAGATGGTCTGGAACAGGCCGACCGCGACTTCGATCTGATCGTTCTCGGCGATGGACGCCGGGTTCACGTAAAGCGCGGTGTTGTCGCCATACTCGGAGAACCAGTCGTTCTGCTGGTAGGCGTGGGGCTTATAAGGGCTCTCCGCCAAGACCAGGGATGCGGCGGCGAGCGTCGTAAGGGTCAGGATTTTGGTGTTCAAAGCTGCCACTCCCTTGTTCATTTCTTAATCCGGTAGAATTCGATGCGGCGGTTGATGCTGCGGCCTGCGGCGGTCTTATTGTCCGCCTTAGGACGCGAGGAGCCGTAGCCTTTACCGACCAGACGGCCCGCATCGATTCCGCGGTTGATCAGATATTCCCGGACCGCATTGGCGCGATCGAGCGAGAGCTTGATATTGATCTTGTCGCTGGCGGTATTGTCCGTATGGCCGGCGATTTCATATTTGCGATCGCTGTACTTGGCCAGCTGCTCGTAGACCTGGTCGAGGTTCTGGTAGGAATCCTCGGTGATTTCGGCGGAGCCGGTGCGGAAGGTCACGCCTTCCAGGATGAAGTTATCTTCAATCTTGGGCGGGGCCTTGAAGGGGCAACCGTTGCGGTTCGCGTCGCCTGCCACGTCTGGGCAATTGTCGCGGGCATCGGGAACGCCGTCCTTGTCATTATCCGGATCCGGGCAGCCGTCCTGATCCTCAAAGCCGTCCTTATCCTCGGGTTCGCTCGGGCACTTGTCCTTGGCGTCCTGGATGCCGTCATTGTCATTGTCGAAGTCGGGGCAACCATCGTCGTCCTGGAAGCCGTCCTGGTCCTCGGCGAGGTCGGGGCATACGTCTTTGGAATCCACGATGCCGTCATTGTCGCGGTCACCATCCACGTTGACCACGGCGTCCTTCGCCAACAGTCCGATGTCGACCTGGCCATAGCCGCGGCGCACCATGGGGGACTTGGCGGCGACGAAATAATTCGCTTCGTTGTTCAGGCTGGGGTTGAGGTACAGCGGGTCATGGGAGATGTTGGTTTTGTTGATCTTGGTATAGCGGTTGAACGGGATGACGTTCTTGTAAATGTTGTTGTAAACGATCTGCGATTGGCCCGATGCCGGGTCGCTATAGATGCCGTACTCGCGATTCTCTTGGACGATGTTGTTGCGCACCACGATGCGGCACGGTCCCTTGAGGGTGAATCCCGAGTAACCATTGCGCATGACCACGTTGTTTTCGATGCGGGTGTCGAGGGACTTGGCGCCCCACGCGAGAATGCCCGACCAGCGATTGCCGTAGATCACGTTGTTGTAGATCTGGGGAAGCGAGATGAAAGCGCCGATGCCGGCACCTTGATTGTCGAGAATCCAGTTGTGATGGATGTAGGGAGAAGAGTTTTCGCAGAGAATGCCGTCGATGCCGTTGGTGATGGTGAAGTTCTGGACTTCCGAACCGGTCACTGCGTAAATCGTGGGACCTTTGCGCATGCCGTCGATGATACATTCGAGTTGGTTGGTGCCCTTGAGAATGACGCCTTGGACGAGAGTGACATTCTCCTTGTAGCGACCGGGGGAGACAAGAACCGTGTCGCCATAATCCGCGCTGGTGAGACCGCCATTGATGTTGGGAAAATCGCCGGGGACCCGTATCGTCTTGGCGTCGATAGAGCCAAGAGCGAGCAAACTGCCGCACACCAGTGCCGCGTACAAATTTCTTTGCATATGGATAGTCCCTATTTGGTTCCTAAAGTGGCACACGCACGGCAGGAAATTTGCCCGTGGTTATCTTCGTCCTGCATCAAGTTATCCTCAAGATCCAGACAAGTCAATTGGATTTTAATAAATTTAGGCCGTTCCGCAGTGTTCAATTCACCGGATCGCGGCGAAAAGTCCCGCATAAATCGGGACGGATTGAATACCAGATTCGACTCTTCTTTCTATTCAAAGCCATCGGAAAATACGGTGGCCGGCATGCAAAAGACAGTCCGGTACGCCAGCCACTCTACCCGGGAAAGATAAGCACGATGAACCACTCCCACCGCGTGTTTCTGCTCCTGCCTTCCCTAATCTTCTGGTCCTGCCGCGCGGGGGCGGGGGACGGACCCAAGCCCTTGGTCCTCATCAACGCTTCGGAGCCGGCCTCCCTTGACCTGCACCAGGTAACGGGCCAACCTGAGATCAGGGTGATCGGAGCACTGTTTGAGGGACTGGTCCTGCGCGGACTCAAAAGCCCGCAGGTTCGCCCCGGTGCGGCCCGCTCCTGGGAGGTCTCGGCCGATGGGCGGAACTACACCTTTCATCTTCGCCCCAACCACTGGTCGAATGGGACCCCGCTTACCTCCCGTGACTTCCTGGCCTCTTGGCGCAGATTCTCCAATCCCACCACGGGAAGCGAGTACTCCACCCTACTCAAGATCATCCATAACGCGAATGCCATCCGGGAGAAAAAGCTCCCCCCCGACTCGCTGGGCATTGCCGCTCCGGACGACTCCACCTTCACCGTGAACCTCGATTTCCCGGTCGCCTTTTTCCTGGACTTGTGTGCCTTTGAGCCTTTCTTCCCCGTACCCGTGGATACCATTGCCAAGTACGGCGATCATTGGACCACACCTGATCATCTCGTGGGTAACGGAGCCTTTGTAATGAAAGGATGGAAACGGAACGTAGCTATCGACCTCGAGAAGAACCCGTACTATTGGGACTCGGCGAACGTGAAGCAGGCCAAGGTCAAGGTGCTCCCCGTAGAGGACCAACTGACGGCCTGGAACATGTTCCTGAGCGGGGAAGCCGATTGGATCTTCAGCGTGCCGACCAGCAAGCTGGACGCGGCCAAGAAGATGCCCGAGTTCTTCAACAAGCCGATGTTCGGTACCTACTACTACCTGGTCAATTGCAAGAACCCGGGGTACGACAATGCCAACCTGCGCAAGGCGCTGTCCTACGCCATCGATCGGAAGAAAATCGTGGACCGGGTATTGAAGAACATCAATACCCCGGCTACCGGTTTCGTCCCCCCTACTCCATCGTATCCCGGGGTAAGCATGGAACTTTATGATCCCGTCAAAGCCAAGGAATTCCTGGTCAAGGCCGGCTACTCGGCGGGCAAGCAGCCGCCCGGCCTGCAAATCCTGTACAACACCGCCGAGTCCCATCGTGATATCGCCCAGGTTGTCCAACAGATGTGGAAGGAGACCTTGGGCCTGGATGCCGAGCTCGTGAACTACGAATGGAAGGTCTATCTGGAAAACACCAAGAACCTGAACTATCGCTCCGTGGCGCGGGCCTCCTGGATCGGGGACTTCTCTGATCCGATCTCGTTCCTGGAGCTGTATACCACCGAGGATGGGAACAATCGCGCAGGCTATAGCGATCCGGAGTACGACAAGCTGATCAAATCCACCTGGACCATGTCCGATGCGGGGCTACGCCTCGCCACCTTGCGCCAGGCTGAAGCGCGGCTGATGGAAGGCATGCCCGTGATCCCGATTTACTATTATGCCCTGAACGAGATGCGCAATCCCAAATTGCAGGACGCGGATCCCAATCCCCTCGGCATGTATTCCTGGAAAGACGTGCACCTGGCGCAATGACCTTCAACCCCGCTTACTTGAGGCGTATCGCCGTGCGGCTGGCCCTCAACGTATTCACGTTGATCGTCATCATCTCCCTTTCATTCCTGATCATGAAGGCGGCGCCCGGCAAGCCGTTCCAGACCGAGCGGAATCCTTCGCCCCAGGTGTTGGAGGAATTGCACCGCAAGTACGATTTCACCTACAGCCAATACCTCAAGGGCATCCTCTTCCACGGGGACTTCCGGTATTCCTATTCGCATCGCAGCTCTACCGTCGTTGAGATTATCGCCGAAGCGTTGCCGGTCTCCCTGGAGCTGGGCTGGTACGCGCTCGTGATCGCGGTGGTGGCCGGGCTCGCTTTCGGTTTGCTCTCGGCGCTCTACCGCGGGCGGTGGTTCGAAGGCTTCGTACTGGCCTTCGCCATGATCGGTATCGCGGTACCGAATTTCGTATTGGGATCCTTGCTGCAACTGTGCTTCTCCCTGCAATGGCGTATGGCGCCCGTGGCCGGCTGGAACGGCATCGATAGTAAAATCCTGCCGGTCCTGACCCTGAGCCTCA
The DNA here is from genome assembly GCA_023249635.1 of Fibrobacterota bacterium. GTDB lineage: Bacteria > Fibrobacterota > Fibrobacteria > UBA11236 > UBA11236 > Chersky-265. Next base: position 37,005 of record JAHFCH010000028.1, on the reverse strand, counting down.
CCTTCATCGCCTACATAACACGCATCGCGCGAGGCAGCTTCTTGGAAAACCTCAATAAGGATTATATACGCACCGCGCGGGCCAAAGGCCTGCCGGAGTTCCGGGTGTTGTGGAAGCATCTGCTCCGCAACAGCATCCTTCCCGTGATCAATTACCTGGCACCGGCGACGGCATATATCCTTACGGGTACCCTGGTGGTGGAGAAGATCTTCAATATCCCCGGCATGGGCCGTTATTTCATCGAGTCGGTATTCCAACGGGATTTCCCCTTGGCGCTTGGCGTCATCATCATCTACTCGGTGTTCCTGCTCAGCCTGAACCTGCTGGCGGACATCGTGCTCACTTTCGTCGATCCCCGCATCCAACTGCAATGACCTCCGCCGCCCTCACCGCCAAGCCCGCGCGTCCGCCTTCCCCGGGATCGATAGCCATGGATAAGCTGCTGCGCGACAAACGCGCAGTCGTCGCGACCCTGGTACTCATCGCGCTTACCCTGGCCGTTTTCATCGGCCCTTCCTTTCTGCCGCATTACGAGAAGCAGATGCTCGAAACGCAATTGGCCCCGCCCAGCCTGGCCCACTTGATGGGAACAGATCACCTGGGCCGGGACGTATTGGCGCGGGTGCTCAAGGGCGGCCAGTTGTCCTTGGCGATTGGCCTATTGGGCACGTTGGTCAGCATGGTATTCGGCACCTTCTATGGATGCGTGTCGGGATTCTTCCATGAGAAGCTCGACCTGGCCATGATGCGGGTAGTGGATATCCTCTATTCCCTACCCTACATGTTCCTGGTCATCATCCTCATCTTCCAATTCGGTAAGAACATCTACGTGCTCTTCATCGCTCTAGGGCTGGTGCAATGGTTGACCGTGGCGCGCATCGTGCGCGGGCAGGTATTGGCGCTCAAGCGGGAAGAATTCATCCTGGCGGCGCGCACCCTGGGCGTGGGGAATTTCCGCATCATCTTGCGGCATATCATCCCCAACGTGATGGGCGTGGTGGTGGTTTACGCGACTCTGACGGTTCCCTCGGTCATCCTGCAAGAGGCGTTTCTGAGCTTTCTGGGCTTGAACGTCTCCAATTGCACCTGGGGCGTACTCATCGCCGATGGCAAGGATTACATGGATTCGGCCTGGTGGCTGCTGCTTTTCCCAGGCCTGACCCTGACCGCATGCCTTCTCTGCATGAATTTCCTGGGTGACAGCCTAAGGGACGCCTTGGACCCCACCGCCAAAATCAACTGAACGAGGCATCGGCCTAAGCCGGCCAATAAAAAAACCCGCGAATCACGAGGATTCGCGGGTTAAGGCCTTCCACACGGGGACACCGTGAAGCGCGGAAAACGAATTGGTAAAGACAGCCGCCGTTAAGCGGGCTTGTCTTCGGATTTCTTGACCGTTTGAATGGTCACGCGGATTTCTTGCGAAAGCCGTTTAATGTTCTGCAGGATCTTACGGGCACGTGTACCCGCAGATTTGTTCCCACGTTCGAATTTCTCGTATTCTTCCTTGAGTAATCCGATTTCGTTTTCCAAGGCTTGAATGATGCTCATTGGACGACCTCCGGTGCTTAAAGTGGCTTAAATTGCCCTATGCCCTTGTAAATTGCAACAAAAAGGGCCGAATGTCAATTCGAAATCCGATTTTTCCTTAAAATTCAAGGGTTGTGCCAGAAAACCTTCGTTTTCTCCATTTTTTCGGCATACTCCCCTGCGAGCAGGGGATCGAAACAGCCGGAAAACCCCATCACTCCTTCCGAAAAAACCCAAAAAATCATCGGGCGGCGGAACTCATCCAGCCCGATAAAGCGCCATTCCCGTCCCGGATAGGCCCCTTCGGTTCGGCCTTTCCAGTCGCGCATCCACGACTTGATTGAATCCGTACCTTGCGGAAAACCGCGGAATGCGAGTGCCGTGTCGCCATGGCAATGATAGGCGACAGAGAATATCGGACCTCGCCAAGCATTACCGAGAAAATCGGAGGCAATGATGCGCTCGCTGCCTACAATGCGCCCCAACAGCGGAAAGGATTCGAATTCCGGCGGCAATAACGATTCGGGTTCGCCCGCGAATGCCAATTTTCCCTTTTTCGTTTCGGCTCCAAATAGGCCGGCAGCGCTGTCCAACTCGCCCAGATAAACGCCTCGGCGGAAAAACCAGCGATCCCCGGATCGCAACCAGCCGTCGCGATTCGCGGTCGTAACGGCATGCCGTTGCCATGCCGCATAGGCCCAATATTCGGTGCGGTATTCGCGCAGGGTCATGCGCACTGAGTCGGGAGCCGCGAAGTTGAAAATCCGGATGCGGATGCATGCGCCGGGCGCCGTGGTATCGACAGGGAGCGAATCGGATTCGGAGGCGGCAATCCGACCCGACCATGCGAGCCTCTGGATAATCGGAAGCGCATGCTCCTGATGTGCTTCCCTACATGCGGTAAGGCAGCAAACGGCCAGCAGCAGGCCTAAGGCCGATTTGCTCAGACTTCCTCCCTACCGGGGCACAGCGGCGCCAAAGGGCATTGCAGGCAACCGCCCAGTCGCGTGCGGCATTCCCATTGCTTGCCTTCGGAATCCTGTCCTTGCGGCTTAAGGTAGGCGTCCAGGGCCGCGTACGCGGTCCAGGGCGCCTGCGGCGCAAGCAGGCGGAAGAAACGGTTTACGTAGGCGATCTTTTCTTCCGGCTTGATCCAGGGACTGCGCTTGCGCCCCTTCAAAGGCCCGAACTCCCGAAGAAAGCGGAGATGCCCGGGAGTGATGGGCAAAAGGGTGCGATCGCCCCAGAACGATACGGGATCGGAACCAGGCAATTGCGTGAGCAGCCATAGGAAATAACGGGCCTTGGGCTTGAACAGGGAGGTCTTCCCCATCATGAAAACCTCTTCGCTGAGAATGCGCACGCACTCTTCCCCATCGGCGACGGATTGGGCCCAGGGTAGAATGCGGCCATGCTTATAGAAGAAATCGCAGGCGCTGCGGAGGATTCCCGGGGCCTGTGCTCGGATGGCCCAGTTTTCCAGACCGGGATGGCTTTCGATGCGCGCTTGCAGGACGTCGAAAGGGAGTTTGTTGAGACGCAGGAAATCCGCATCGTACTCGCGCCAGAGGGCCGCCAACAGCCCCATGAGTCGGGACTCGGTGACGCCCTGGTACAAGGCGCAGAAGCACAGCAGCAACGCGGTTCCGCGATCCGATTGCGGTTCCAGCGGGAGTACCCCATGGGCCCCGCCTTGGAACCAAGCGAAGACGGAGGGCTGCTGAGCCTGGAAGCCCGCAATGTAGGTACGGATGTTCTCGATGTGGGCGCGATTGCTTTCGACCCAGGTCAAGTCCCTAGCCCCTGCCCCATGCGCACCACATCATTGTTCGGCGCGAGCCGGCCCGCGCCGACCTTATCCATGATGGCCTTTGAGAGGATCAGGATTACCGTCGATCCCAGTTCGAAGCAACCCAGGCCTTGCCCCTTTTCCAAAGCCAGCGGCGCCGGAGGCGTCCATTGCGAAGGGCCCGGAGACGGGATGCGGTTTCCGATCATTCCGGCATGGAAATCCAGGCTAATGCGCCCGACATTGGTCGCGCCCACCATAACCACCAGCGCTTTGCCTTCCGTCCCGGAGAGTTCGACCAGGATGCGTTCGTTGACGACGAAGAGCCCGGGGATATGGGAAACGCTCCAGGTGTTTACGGGCCACAGCGCCCCGGGAATGTAGGCGCAGCGGGTTACGGCTCCGGAGATGGGCGCATGGATGCGATGGTAATTGTACGGCGCCAGGTAGATGGTGAGGAAGCCGCCATCACGGTAATCCGCAAGATCGAAACCGGGGCCGACCAGTTCCTGCAGCTTGTAGTCGATGCCTTTGATTTGCTTTAGCGTGGGATTGGCCGCGTCGAAACGGCCGGCCTGGGTCAAAGTGCCGTCTACCGGGGAGACAAGCGAGTCCGGCGCGATAGACCGGGCCCCGGCTTTCAGCTTCCGCACGAAAAATGCGCCCATGGTGGGATAGGCCGTCACCGGATGCTCGGCTTCCAGCGTGTCGATGCGGTAAGCCTTGATGAACCAATCGCGAATCACCGTATGCAGTCCGAAAGGGTATCGAGCATGCACGAGCGTGCCTACGAAATGGCTGAGGAGGTTCTTGGGGGTGATATGGAGGAGGCGGAAGAACATGAGTCGCCTACGAAGGAAGGGGATAACTGCGGTTGCGCGGACTTGAACCGCGAAGGGGTTGCCCCCACCAGCACCTCAAGCTGGCGTGTCTACCAATTTCACCACAACCGCGAATCCCGCGATAAGCCGTTTGCCGTCCGGTGTTGCTAACACCCGACGCCATGCGGCGGAAACCTTACTGACCTTTGGCCGGGGTTTCGGCGGCCTTTTCAGGAGCCGTGCCGAGACCGGGAATCGAATTGGCAGGTCCCTGTCCGGCAGGCGCACCCACTCCGGAAGGAAGTCCGCCCGAGGGCAGAACGCTGGAAAGACCATGCCGCGCACCTTTGAGTTCCGATTCACGCCGCCCCGTTTCGATGCCCTTGGTGGACATGATGTTGAGCAGGATGAGGATCACGAAGGAAGCGCCGGCCATCCAACGGGTCAAAGTGGTCAGGAAGGTCGAAGCCGAGCTGCCGCTGAAAGCCGCGTTGCCGCCCATGCCCCCGAATGCCCCGGCCAATCCCCCGCCCTTATCGTTCTGGACGAGGATCAACAAGACGAGGATGAGACACACGAAAATGTGTAAGACAACCAAGCCGACAAATAGCCAATGATTCATTATTTCCAACCGTTTTAAGCGGCTTTTATAATACCTAAAAAGCTGTCCACTTTCAAGGAAGCGCCGCCAATCAGCCCCCCGTCGATGTCGCCCTGTTTCAGCAATCCGGACGCGTTTTCGGCCTTCATGCTGCCTCCGTATTGGATGCGGACCGCCTCGGCGGTTCCGGAACCGTACAGTTCGGTAAGCAGGCCGCGGATGAATTTATGCACGGCCTGGGCCTGGTCGTCGCTGGCCGTGAGGCCGGTGCCGATCGCCCAAACGGGTTCGTAGGCAATGACGGACTTGGCCGCTTCGGCGGCGGATACGCCCTGATAGGCGGCGCGCACCTGGTTGCCGACGACTTTTTCGGTGACATTGCCTTCACGCTCGGCCCTGGTCTCCCCCACGCAGACGATGGGCGTGAGCCCTTCGGACAATACCTTCAGGGTCTTCTTGTTCACGGCCGCGTCGGTTTCGCCGAACAGGGTGCGCGGTTCGGAATGCCCCAGTATCACGTGGGTTACTCCAATGGCCTTGAGCATATCCACGGAAACCTTCCCAGTAAAGGCTCCCTGATTCTCGAAATGGACGTCCTGGGCCACCAGGCGGACGGGCGATCCCTTTACGATGGCGGCGACCCGGTCCAGTGCCAGGAAGGTGGGCGCGATGCCGATTTCCACGGTCTCGGCGAAAGCCTGGCCCTTGACGGCCGCGACCAGTTCGGTGGCGAGCTTGGCGCTCTCGTCCACGGTCTTGTTCATCTTCCAATTTCCGACGATGATTTTCTTGCGCATGTGTGAATACCTCGGTGTGGTCTGTGCTTCGTTAGGTTTAAGGTTTAAGGTTAAAGGTTTAAGGAAAGACACGCCCGACCGGGCACCTTAAACCTTAGACCTTAAACCTTTTCTTCCGGCTTACTTCTCCGACAACGCCACAACGCCCGGCAACGGTTTCCCTTCCAGGAATTCCAGCGACGCTCCGCCGCCCGTCGATACGTGGGAAACCTGTTTCGACAAACCCGCCTTCTTGATGGCGCTGGCGGAATCGCCCCCGCCTACCACCGTGGTGCCGCCGTTCTTGGTGGCTTCCACCAGGGCCTGGGCTACGGCATACGTGCCCTTGGCGGAAGCTTCCACCTCGAATACGCCCATGGGGCCATTCCAGAGCACGGTCTTGGCGGCGCCGATGACCTTGGCATAGGCTGCCGAGCTTTCGGGACCGATGTCGATGGCTTCCCAGTCGGCGGGGATTTCGGTCATGCGGCAGTTGCGGCCCTGGCCGATGGTACGCGCCTTGAAATCGAACTTATCCGTGATAAAGCAATCGGTGGGAAGCATCAGCTTGTCGCCGTACTTGGCCATCAATTCCTTGGCGAGGGGAACGCGATCGAGTTCGACCAGGCTCTTGCCGATTTCCAGGCCCATGGCCTTGGCGAAGGTATATGCCATGCCGCCGCCGATGATGAGCTTATCCACCTTGGGCAGCATCTGCTGGATCACGTCGATCTTGCCGCTCACCTTGGCGCCGCCGATGATGGCGACGAAGGGGCGCTTGGGATTCTGGATGGTGTCGCCCAGGAAATCGAGTTCCTTCTTCATCAGGTAACCGCTGGCGCGCTGGGGCAGGCTGATTCCGGAGACCGACGAGTGGTCGCGGTGGGCCGAACCGAAGGCATCGTTCACATACATGTCGCCGAGCTTGGAGAGACCGGCCCGGAAGGCGGCGACCTTTTCCTTATCGGCGACCAGCTTGGTGCCGTCTTCGAGTTTGACCTTGCCTTCTTCTTCGATATGGAAGCGGACGTTCTCGAGCAAGATGACGCCGCCAGGCTTGAGCGCCGAGCACGCCGCTTCGGCCTTGGGGCCGACGCAATCTTCCACGAATTGCACGGGCTTGCCGAGCAGGCTTTCCAAGGCGGCCGCCACTGGCTTGAGGCTGAACTCGGCGACGGCCTTGCCGTCCGGACGGCCGAGATGGCTCATGAGCACCACGGAGGCGCCCTTCTCCAGCAGATATTTGATGGAGGGAAGGGCCGCGGAGATGCGCTTGTCGTCCTCGACCTTGCCGTCCTTGATGGGGACGTTGAAGTCGACGCGGACGAGGACGCGTTTGCCGGAAACCTGGAGATCCTCGATGAAGAGCTTTGCCATTGTTCGATCCGTGGTTGAAGTTCCGTCCTAAAATAAAACCGCCGCGGTCCATTTCTGGGCCGCGGCGGTTGGCCAACCGGAGCGGACAGGCCGCTTCAAAGGTTGGCCGGATTCGCGCGAGCGGTTGGAATGTCCAGGCTTTCGCCCAGAGCCCGCCCGCGCGAAAGCCGAGTCTTAGACGCCCACCTTGGCCATATGCAGGATAAGGTCGACGAGCTTGTTGGAATAGCCCCATTCGTTGTCGTACCAGGCCACCAGCTTCACGAAGGTGTCGCTGAGGGCGATACCGGCGTCGGCGTCGAAAATGGAGGTGCGGGGGTCGCCGAGGAAGTCGTTCGACACGACCTGATCTTCGGTGTAGCCGATGATGCCCTTGAAGGTGGTCTCAGAAGCCAGCTTGACGGCGGCCTTGATTTCCGCGTACGTGGCGGGCTTGGCGAGGCGGACCGTGAGGTCGACCACGGACACGTCCGGGGTCGGCACGCGGAAGGCCATGCCGGTCAGCTTGCCGTTCAGTTCGGGAATCACCTTGCCCACGGCCTTGGCTGCGCCGGTGGACGAGGGGATGATGTTCTGCGCCGCGCCGCGGCCGCCGCGCCAGTCCTTGGCGGACGGACCGTCAACGGTCTTCTGGGTGGCGGTGGTGGCATGCACCGTGGTCATCAGGCCTTCGATGATGCCGAAGTTGTCGTTGATGACCTTGGCCAGCGGGGCCAAGCAGTTGGTCGTGCAGGACGCGTTGGAAACGACATTCTGCGAGGAGTTGTACTTCTCGTGGTTCACGCCCATGACGTACATGGGGGCGTCGGCGGAAGGGGCCGAGATGATGACCTTCTTGGCGCCGGCGGTGATGTGGCCCTGCGCCTTTTCGAGAGTGGTGAACAAGCCGGTGGATTCGACGACGAAGTCGGCGCCCACGTCCTTCCATTTCAGGTCGGCGGGATTCTTTTCGGCGGTAACCCGGATGGCCTTGCCATTGACGACGAGCTTGCCGTCTTTGGCTTCGGCGGTGCCCTTGAAGACGCCGTGTGTGGAGTCGTACTTGAGCATGTAAGCCATGTAGTCGACGTCGATGAGATCGTTGATGCCTACGATTTCGACGTTCTCACGCGCGATGGCGGCCCGAAAAGCCAAACGACCGATGCGACCAAATCCGTTGATTCCAATTTTGACGGCCACCGAAGTACCTCCTGAAAGTGATGCTCTGCTAACGAGCCGGAAATATAACTGAACAGCCGGACAACGGCAAGATTGCTAGGGAAAACGGGGGGATTCGGGCGATTGGGGCGGTGGTTAACTGGAAGTAAGCGGTTCGAAAGAGCTGTTTGAGAGACAGAAGAGGGTACTGATCAATGGTAGAGCTTTGTGGCGAGACAGCGTCGGGCGTCGGGCGTACGGCGCGAAACGCGCCTGGGCGTCGGGCGTTAAGAAAATGCGGTTCGCATTTCTTAACGCCTAGCCGCGGAGCGGCGTACGCCCGACGCCAAACGATGTGCCGATTAATCGCGCTAGGCGTTCAACCAACTCCGCTTTTTCAACGGGATCTCGGTCTTACGGCGGGAACCCGTACCTCGCCCGGTTCTTATCGATTATCATCGTCGCGATAATCTTCGGCACGTACTCGTTCGTTTCATCCGCAAGCAGGCCCATCCGGTAGATGTACCAGAAGTCGCGGTTGTTGATCGGGTCGTCGATGCTGCGCAGGGCCTTGCGGATGCGGCCTTCGCCGGCATTATAGGCCGCCATGGCCAGGGCCACGTCACCGAACTCGGCATACAAGGTCTTCACGTATTTGACGCCGGCTTGGGTGGCGAGGCGCGGATCGGTGCGCTGATCCGATTCGGGCGGAAGGTTCTCCCAGCCCTCCGGAACGCGCAGGCCATAGTCTCGGGCCGTGGCCGGCATGAACTGCCAGAGACCACGCGCGCCTACCCGGCTGATGATCTGGGCATCGAGCAGACTCTCGTGCATGGAGAGGTAGAAGAATGCCAGCGGCATCCCCTGCCGATTAAGCTCCTCTTCGATGATGTCCTTGTACTTGTGGCTGTTGGCGAAAGAACGATCCATGATGGAACGCGTCGAAGTCTTGGTGAAGGTGTAGATGTGCTTCTCGACCTGCTTGATGAAGATGTCGGGCACGATATAATCGCGTTTGCCGAAGCCTTCCAGGATCACGTGGATTTCGCGGCCGAGAGGATTCTTGTAGGTGTTGATCACGTCCGTGGACTTGAGGTTGGAGCGGACGGTCATCAACTGGCGTTCGGCGGCGCGCAGCTTGGCGACCAGGGCTTGCTTCTCATGATCGTCCCCGGCCGGCACGCCTTGGCTGGATTCCTCGGCCAACTTGGTTTCCAGGTTCTTGGCCTCGGAAAGCAGGACCTCTTGCTGCTTGACCTTACCCCGATATCCCATGTTCTGGTACAGGAGGATGCTGACGATGACGAAGGCCACGCTGGAGATGGAGCCGACGATGATGAGGGCGCGCTTCTTCTGCGACGAATGCATGGAAGCCGCGTTGTGGATCATCATGGCGTCACGTTTGCTGAGCACGCCGCTCTTGACCAAGCGATCCGCGCGGCCCTTGTCCTTGATGAGATCCTGCATTTCGTCTTTGCCGGCTTCGTCGTCCTTGAACCGCTGGGCCAGGCCCATGGTGTAATTGCCGGCGTTCTCATCGTCGGGTGGAGGGCCACCGAAATCCCCTCCGCCCTTGCCGCCCTTGCCCGGTCCCTTGCCTTTGCTCTTGAAGAATCCCGGAGGGGCCGCGGCTTTGCCCGGCGTGCGCTTGCCTTCGTACTCGGTGCGCAATTGGCGGGGCTCTGAGGAGGAAACCCCCAGGGCCGGGCCTACTGGGCGCATCTGGGTCGAGTCGGTGGCCGAATTGGAGCGCTCAACCAGGCGCATCTTGGGACCGGAGACACCGAGGCTGACCACTTCGTCGATACCGAGCGCATGCTCGGCGATTTGCCCGCCGTTGATGAAGGTGCCGTTGGTGCTGCCGAGATCGCGCAGCATCAGGATCTCGCCGCGCTTTTCGATTATCGCGTGGTTGCCCGAGACCAAGGTACCATCCGGGCCGGAGAAGCATACGGTATTCTCGGGGTTACGTCCCAAGGTGATGCCGTTGGCGATGCGGATCTTGCGGCCGACCTGGACGCCGGAGATGATCTGGAGGAAATAGTCAGCCATGGGGGGAATCGTTCAGGAATCGGACCAGGGGGTCAGCAGCGGAAAGGAGGCTTCGGTCTTGTTGCGGGCGCCGTTGACGCGATTGACCCGCGCCGCGGTCGAGGCCTGCCATTGCACGTTGTCAAGCAGCTTATCCGTGGCCCGGGCCTGGCCCTTCTCGGTGATCAAATCCTGATCTTCCAGGACCATGGCCCTGTGCTGGTAATAGTCGACGTTCTCGCGTGAGCCTACCAGGCCTTCCAGAAAGGCCAGGGCCGCGGCCCGGAAAACGCAATTGTCGCCCTCTACGCGGGAGGCGACGCCTCCGGAAAAGAAATAAGTCCGGGAACGCCGGGCCGATTCCGCCAACCGCGCAATGGCGTTTCCCTCGGGAATGCCTTCGCCCGGCGCTTGCAGGAGCAGATCGCATTGCAGGGAAGCCGCGAGGTTGGCGACGCGTCCGAGGAAGGCAGGATCCCGCTCTTGCGGGTCGAGTAATAGAATCGCCACGGTATGATCCCCGCCTTCGTCGGCGTTCTCCCCTACCAGCAGGGAAGCCGGATCCTCCGGGATGTCGGACCAGAGATGCACCAGTTGCCGCTCACGCCCTTTGGCCAAGCGGGCCATACGTTGCAGAGAGAAGAGGAATCCCAAGGCCGCGGCCAGCGCACCATGGTTGAGAAGGCTACCCCGCAGGGCCTCCAGGGTCTTGACCAGGTCGGCGTGCAATTCGCGCGCCGCTCCGTCGCGCAGAATGAAGCCGGTGCTGTCGCGGCCTACCTCGTCGAGGAACGCACTGAGGCTGGGGCTGAGTTTGGATCCGCCGGAACTCTCTTGTTGCAGCAAACCCATCAATCGGTCGATGTCGCTGGAAAGACCGGGGGCCTTGGATACCGGGGCCACAGGCGTGTTATCGGCATGCGAGAACAGGCCGTTGACGATTTCATTACGCCAGTCCGCCGGCAGGGAAAGGGCGTTGAGGCCTTTCAGGAAATCGGGGAAGGTGAGCTTGCGATCGGCGACGCGCTCCACCAGTACCCGAAGGCTTTCGAGATGGGAGAAAAGGCGTTGGCCGCGCAGTGCGGAATCGACGTGCAGTACGTCCTTGCCTTCGAACACCATTTCGCCGGCAGCCCCTGCCGGGAAAAAATGCGGCATATCCGGGAGCGGAACCTGGGCGGTGAGGCGGAAGCGATTGCGGAGTTCGTCCAGGTAGCCGTTATGGAACTTGAGGGGCGCATCCTGCGCCCATTCCCGCTTGAGCAGGACAATGTAATGGGAGTTTCCGCGGCCGGGAACCCGTTCCGAAGAGGATGGTTGCGGGGATCGGGACCGGTCGCCCCGATTTCCGGAAAGATCCTTCCCCGCTGAGACGCTGAAGTCGCCGATACCCTTGACGTCGCCTGCCACAATCGCAAATATAATTCGTCCCGGGTGTTCCGCGCCCGAATCCTCTTCGTAAATTGGCAGAATGCTATAATCCAAGGAACGCCATATGGTTCCCCAACGATGATGCAAGAAAGCCCGCCTCCATCGTCCATTGCCGCGTTCCGCCCCCCCAGGCGGAGACTCGCGGCGATTTCGGCGAGTATGCGGGCGACCATACCGCCAATCTTGTGGGCTATAACAGCCGCGTTGACCTTGGCGTTTGCGGGGGGGTGCGCCGGAAACCGGCCCGGCTCGGGAGCGAACCCGGCCTCCATCGATTCCACCGTCTTCCATGTACCCGCGACCGTCGCGGCGAAAAGCCCCGCGGACCGGTTCTTCCAGGAATACCATAGCCCCACCGGCTGGTCCTTTACGGCCATTTCGCCCGCCTGGATCGAAATCCCCGGCACCCGCACCGAACAGGGCATCCCGGTAAGGACCCTGGTGCGCGATCAGGATCGAAAAGTCCGCATCTCCATTTTTGAAACCGTGCTACCCAAGGGTCGGGCCAAGGATAAGCAGATGCGGGCAGCCCTCGCCTACCTCTTCAAGGCCGATCCCGATTCCTCAGCGGAGAATATCGAACCGCCCCAGGCCCGCATCTGGCTTTTCCGACCTCCCCAGGATACCCTGAAAAACTGGGGCCTGCTGATGAAGGTGGATTCACTCCTCCTCTACGTAAGCGTCGAGTCGAAGGAACCCATTCCGGGCGAGCGGCTCGGGGTGTTAGCGGATATCCGCATGGATCACGAACCGCAAAAGGCGGGCAAGCCGCCGGATTCCTGCCTGCGAACTTTCCGGGGCGCGATCGAAAACACCTTGGGGCTAAAAGCGGTGGAGGACTCGGCTTGGGCCCAGGCCCTTCGGCACTTCCAGACGGCGTTGGAACTCGACACCGACAATGCCGCCTATCTGGTCAATTGCGCGGCCATCTTCCAGGTGCAGAAGGAGAATCTGGAAGGACTGGATTTCCTCTCCCGGCATCCGCGCCTATTGGGGACCTCTCCGGAACTGGCCGGCATCATGGGCGCGTTGTTCGAAGAACTCGGCAAGTGGCAAGAGGCCAAGGATTGGGCCCTCAAGGCCTTGGAACTCGACCCCGCCAATACGGAATGGCTGATCAATCTTTCCGATGCCTTGTGGGGATTGGGCGAACGCGTGCATTCCAAGAATGTGCTGCTGCGGCGCTATGCGGAGCAACCTACCTTCCGGCTGTCGGTATACTTGGCGCAAACCTATCTGGGTCTGGAAGAGTACGAGAACGCGCGCCTGGTGCTGGTGCAGGCCCACGCCGACGCGGTGCCGACCGACAAGTCGGTCGAATACTACCTGCGGGCCCTGGCAGGGCTCAAGGACTACGAAGGCGCCTTGGACTACGCGCGGGAACTGGGCGCCGGTTTCCCCCGCACCTCGAACAATTTCCTCCTGAAGGGGAATTGCGAATTCAACCTCAAGCTTTACCGCTTGGCGGGGCAGTCGGCCAAGACATCCCTGGAAGTGGATCCGGCCAACCGCGAAGCCCAGCAATTGGCCACCCAGGTCGCGGCCCTGGTGGGCAACCGCAGTAACCTGATCCTGCGTACCCCCATCGTCCCGCTAAAGACCCGGGCCACCCTGGCCGACGCCAAAGCCCTGCTGCTGAAACCGGAGAACCAGAAGCTCGCCGGCCAATACCCGTTGACCTTGGCGCTGCAGAGCGTGGTGTACTCCTGGTCGCCGAAGTCCCGATGGAAAAAGACCCGCCACCAGATCTACCATATCCGCGACGCACGCAAGCTCATCCGGCTTTCGGAATTGACCTATGAATTGAATCCCGGGTATTCGCGCTTCTACGTGAACGAGTTCCGCCTGCTGGACGCAAACCTGAAAACCGTGGAAGACGAAAAGGTCGCTGACTTCTACGTGACCAAGAGCCATAACACGACTTTGCACCCGGAGAACCTGCTGGTGCATCTGCCCATCAAGGCCAAGCCGGGCGCGCAATACCTGGAATCGATCACGACGGAAGAGGCGCAATTGCCCTCCGCGGATTTCCCCTATCTACGCTACGATAATGCCTATCCCTTTCCGGTGCTGCAATCCCAGTACGAGATCCTCCGGCCGCCCAAGCATTTGCTGGTCAGCACCTTCGGTGAAGCCCGGGTCGATAGCCTGCCGGATCGATTGCTGATCAGGATGGACGAGCCGACCCCGGCCTTCGAAGAGAATTTCCGCCCCTACAACGACGAATTCGGGACCGGATTTTCGGCCACGCCATTCACGACCTGGCGCGAGGTGGGACGCAATTACCAGAAGTTCCTGGAGAAGGAAGGCATCCGTATGGATTCGGTGCCGGTGCCCGTGCAGGAGCGCGCCTCCGAAGCCGTGGATCGGAATCGCAACGCCAATCCGGTACAGACGCTGTTCCGCCTGGTTCGCGATTCCATCCGCTACAACAATTACGAGTTCAGCTTGCACGCACTGGTGCCGGAACGTTGCGAATCGGTATTGACCAACGGTTATTCCGACTGTAAAGGCCACGCCCTGCTGCTGATGCAATTGCTCAAGGCGCGCGGACTGGAAGCCCATCTTTGCCTGGTGAGCCTGAACCATGCCGGCGATCTCGATCAGCCCAGCCTGCACCAATTCAACCACATGATCGTGCATGTTCCGGCCCAGAAAGGCCTGCCCCAGTATTTCCTGGATGCCACCGAGAAGTCCTACGCCTTCCGCCGCGCGCCGCTGGCCCTGGAAGGCAAGAACGTACTCATCATCGACGATGAGAATTCCCGCATGGCCACCATCCCGGAATTGGACAGCGCCGGCGAGCATAAGGTACAGGTATTCCACAATCTGAAAGTGGAGCCGACCCAGACCGCCTCCGGTTCGGACAGCTTGATTCTTACCGGCAAGGTCGCCTCCGAGTTCCGCGCGCATATGCGCGCCTGGAACCCCAACACCAAATACGAGAACCTGCTCAGTTGGCTGGCCCAGAGCTATCCCGCCTTCGCCGACGAGCGTTTCCGCGTACTCAACGAAGACGATCCGGATCTGCCCCTGGTGATGGTCTTCCGCTACCGCGCCAAGTTCCCCTTCCACAACTCCCTGCAGGAGTTCGAGCACTTCCCCAAACTGGAACTGAGCTTTCTCCGCTTCCCCCGCGCCACCTCGCGCAAGGCTCCCGTATACTTCCCCCATGAGATCCAGATCAATTCCCAATGGGTCTATAACATCCCCGAGGGATACGGGTGGAAGTCGCTGAACCTGGACCGGGAGCTATCGGAACATTACCTGCATTGGCTGCTCTCCATCAACCAGGGCACCCCGGAATCCATCGTCATCAAGCAGAACTGGCGCATCGACCCCTTCGTGGCCACCCCGGAGGAATATGCCAAGATCCAAGGCGAATGGGACCCTATCCTGGCACGGTCGGGGCTTAAGCTGCAGATTTCCAAGCGGTGAGTCAACAGGGGGAATCGCCGGAGGATTGCTAATATTCGGAGTGCCCCGTGCAACGGGAATAGGTTTAAGGTCTAAGGTTTAGGGGGCATTCTCCCCGCCCCTTAGACCTTAAACCTTAAACCTTTTTTTTCATGCCACACAGGACCCCATGAAGCTCAACAAATTCTCCTCCCGCCTTACCCAGACCATTTCCCAACCCGGCTCCAAAGCCATGCTGCACGCCATCGGGCTCACCGATGAGGATATGGGCAAAGCCCAGGTAGGCATCGCGAGCACGGGATTCGACGGGAATCCTTGCAACATGCATCTGAACGATTTGGCGACGCACATCCGCAAGGTGGTGAACGAGGCGGGCATGATCGGCCTGCGCTTCCACACCATTGGCGTCAGCGACGGTATCTCAATGGGCACGGAGGGGATGAATTTCTCCCTGCAATCCCGTGATCTCATCGCCGATTCCATCGAGACCGTCACGTGTGCCCAATGGTACGACGCCAACATCTCGGTAGTGGGATGCGACAAGAACATGCCCGGTTCGGTGATGGCCATGGCGCGCTTCAACCGGCCTTCCATCATGGTCTACGGCGGCACCATCCTTCCCGGCTACCATGACGGTAAAAAGCTCGACGTGGTCTCGGCCTTCGAGGCCTACGGCGCCTTCGTCAACAATAAGATGGACGAAGCCGGCATGAATGAAGTCATCAAGAAAGCCTGCCCCGGCCAGGGCGCCTGCGGAGGCATGTACACGGCCAATACCATGGCTTCGGCCATCGAAACCCTGGGCATGTCCCTGCCCTACGACTCCTCTTCCCCCGCGGTTTCGGACGAGAAGTTCCGCGAATGCCTCACGGTCGGCGTAGCCATCAAACGTCTCCTGGAACTGGATCTCAAGCCCCGGGACATCATGACCCGTAAGGCCTTCGAGAACGCCATCACTATGGTCATCGCCCTGGGCGGTTCCACCAACGCCGTGCTACACCTCATCGCCATGGCCAAAGCCGCGCGCGTACCCCTGACGATTGACGATTTCCAGCGCATCAGCGACAAGCGGCCCTACCTGGCCGACCTGAAACCGAGCGGCCAATACGTAATGGAAGATTTGCATGGGGTCGGCGGCGTACCCGCGGTGACCAAGCTGCTCATCAAGGAAGGCCTTATCGATGGCTCTTGCATGACGGTAACCGGCAAGACGCTTGCCGAGAATGTCGCCGATCTGCCCGGCTTGAAGGAGGGCCAGAAGATCATCTTCCCGGTTTCCCAACCCCTAAAGAAGAGCGGCCACATCCGCATCCTGTACGGCAACCTGGCCAAGGAAGGCGCGGTCGCCAAAATCACCGGCAAGGAAGGGCTTTCCTTCACGGGACCGGCCAAGGTCTACGATTCCGAAGAAGAGACCCTGCACGCGCTGGAGCGCAAGGAAATCAAGGCCGGCGACGTGGTGGTAATCCGCTACGAAGGCCCCAAGGGCGGACCGGGGATGAGCGAAATGCTCACCGTGACCGCCGCCATCATGGGCGCCGGATTGGGAAAGAGCGTGGCATTGATCACGGACGGACGCTTTTCCGGCGGCACCCATGGCTTCGTGGTCGGACATATCACCCCCGAGGCCCAGGCGGGCGGCCTGCTCGCCGTCATCCGGACCGGAGACGTGATTACCATCGACGCCGAAAAGAATTCCCTGGATGCGGACCTCACCGATGCGGAAATCGCCAAGCGATTCCAGGGCTGGGCGCCACCGCCCTACAAGGTCGATCAGGGGACCCTCTATAAGTACATCAAGACGGTAAGCACGGCTTCGGAAGGCTGCGTCACCGACGCCTGAAGCATGAAACCGCTTGCAGCGCGTACCGGACGCATCTCCACGTCCCAGACCGTCGCCATCGATGCCAAGTACAAGCGCCTTAAGGCCGAAGGTAAGGACGTTCTGAGCCTAGGCGCGGGTGAGCCCGATTTGGACACCCCTCCGCATGCCAAGCAGGCGGCCATCAAATCCATTGAAGCCGGACACACCAAGTATTCGGCGGTGACGGGTCTTCCCGCTCTCAAGGATGCGGTAAGCAGCAAGTTCGCGCGCGAGAACGGGCTGGCCTATTCCTCCACGGATATCATCATCTCCAGCGGCGCCAAGCATGCTGTGTTCAATGCTTTGCTGGCGCTGGTGCAAGAGGGCGATGAGGTGATCATCCCATCCCCCTGCTGGGTAACCTATCCCGAGCTGGTGCGCTTTCTGGGCGGGGTTCCCGTCCTGATCCCGACCCCGATGGAGTCCGGATTCAAAGCCACGGCGATGCAATTGGAACACGCGGTGACTCCGAAAACCAAACTCGTGATCCTGAATTCGCCCGGCAATCCCACAGGCGCCGTCTATTCCGAGGCCGAGCTCAAGACCTTGGCCCAGGTCATCGTCAAACATGATCTGTATTGCCTGTCCGACGAGATCTACGAGCATATCGTGTATGCGGGAGCCCGGCACGTAAGCATCGCGTCCCTGAGCCCGGACATCTTCGCACGGACGATTACCGTGAACGGCATGTCCAAGGCTTTCGCCATGACGGGATGGCGCATCGGCTACACCGGCGCCCCTCCGGCCCTGGCGGCCGCCATTGGAGCCATCCAAAGCCACGGCACCCATCATCCCGCCAATGCCTCGCAATTCGCCGCGGCCGCCGCGCTCCTGGAAGACCAGGGCTTCCCTACGGAACTGCGTAAGCATCTGGATGAATGCCGTACCCTGACCCTGGAACGCCTGGCCGCCATCCCGGGCCTGGAAGTATTTCCTCCCCTGGGGGCGTTCTACGCCTTCTTCAACGTGCAAGCCTATCTGGGGAAATCGCACGCCGGGAAAACCGTAGGCACTTCCATGGAATTGTGCGAGTACCTGCTGGATACGCAATTGCTCGCGACGGTGCCGGGCAGCGCCTTCGGCCTCGAGGGCTTCATGCGCATCTCCTTCGCCAACGCCTTGGATACCCTGGGGCTGGCCCTCGATCGCCTGGCGGCCGGCCTGGCCGCTCTCCGCTAATCTCCGATCGAATCCGGATTAAGTCAGTCTTCGGGGTAAACGGCGACCCGGGTCGGCGCGCCAGATTCCAGATGGAATTTCAGGGCATGGGAGCCCGGAGGCAGGGCCAGTATGGTATCGAGCAGGGCGACGCCCTTCGCTCGCAGGATGACCCGGTGCCGTCCCGGTTCCAGGGGATCGATTCGCACGGGCGTCACGCCCACGAATCGCCCGTCCACGTAGGCCTCCGAGAAGGGCGGAGAGCTTTTAAGCAAGAGCACGGCTACCGCCTGACCCGAGGTAATTTGCGTGCTACTGGGGTTGCCCGCGGACGGGATCGCGGTTTCTTCCGCAGCTTCGGGGGCATTCTCCGCGGTGTTACCCGGCTCGGAAACCGATGCAGGGCCTTCGGGAGCGGCCGCGACCCGCGAGTGAAGTCCGCCTTCCGCGACGCCTCCCGCGATGGCCGATTTGCTCCCCGTCCCCCGCAAAGCTTCGCGCGACGGGGCAGGTAAATGGTCCCGAGACAGGTCCGGGTCCCTTCGGCTCCATTCCCAGACGCCGGCACCGACCCCCAGGGCCAGCGCCGCCATGGAGGCGTACAGGGACAGGGCAGGACGGCGCCGTACGCTTTCCCGTTGCGGCCGCTCCCCGACGGTGCCCACCGGCAAGGATTCGGCAGGTAGGGTCCCCGCGGTATAGATGGAAGCCGCCCGCGAGCGCACCGTGGAACGGGGACCCATGGGCAAGGTGCCCCCACGGCCATCGAGCTTCCAGGTGGTCTGGATGCCCCGGGCCGACAATTCCTTGACGTAGCCGCCGATGAGCTCCGCCGGGTCCATGACGCCCAGCGCCATCAGGTAGCCTTTGAGTTGGCGATGCAGCCAGCGCGGACCGCCCCCCCTATCGCCGGGATGCTTCTGCAGCAGGGTATCGACCAGGTTACCCAGGGCAGGGTCAAGGTCGGGCCGCAGACGCCACAGCGGCGCATGGGGCTCGCTGGCTATCTTCCGGAACAGATCGGTGATACTCCGCCCTTTGAAAGGCGGATGCCCTACCAGGCAGGCATAGAATACGGCGCCCAGGGAGAACATATCGGCCTGGGAGGTGATGGGCTTCTGCCCGCGGGCCTGTTCCGGGGACATGTAGAGCGGGGATCCCAGCACGGCGCCGGTCTTGGTGAGACTGTCGTCCTGGACATGCGCTATTCCGAAATCCGATATCTTGAGATATCCCTGGGAATTGATCATCAGGTTCTCGGGCTTGATATCGCGATGGACCACTCCATGCTGGGCCGCAAGGGTGAGACCTTCGGCGGCCTGGCACATGAGGGCCGCGGCCACGGTGGAATCGAGCGGAGCGTAAATCGGTTCCTGGGAGCGGGGATGCTCCGTTACCAGAGCGCCCGCGGAAGCTTCGTGATGGGGATCCCCCAATTGCCGGAGCAGACCATGCAGGCTCAGGCCGTCGACGAATTCCATCACCAGGTAGAGGTCCTTCCCCTCCTGTCCGAAATCGAAAACCTCCACCACATGGGGATTGCGCACCACGGCCACGGTGCGGGCTTCGTTGAAGAAGCGTTGCAACACGTCCTTGCGCGCCGCCACATCGGTATGCAGGACCTTGATGGCGACGAAACGGGACAACACGGGATCCTTGGCCAGGAATACCTGTGCCATGGCGCCTTGGCCCAATTTGTACAGCACTTCGTAACGACCGTAACGGACGACCATTACTGGGGAAGGTAATAACACGCGCCGGCTTACCGAAGGCGTAGTAGTGGCCAAGCCATTGATATGCCGGGAATAACGCCGCTTCCGCTCAGACCGGGATCGCTAGCGAGCTTCTCCCGTGCTGCTGATCCGATCCGGACAGGCCCCGGATCCGCTTGCAGTCCGCACCGGTTTATAGGGACTACGGCCACACTTTTTTCCTATAATTTCTGTAAATTCGGGCAGGAAGCTTTCCGTCCCAGGCCCTGTAACTACGGGCCTCCCGGGCGTTAGGCTTCCTAGCGGAAAGGGATTTCCATGGAAGCGGCGCTCAACCCAACCGAATCCGATGCCATCGCGGAAAAACGCTTCGGCGGTTATACCATGCTCGAGCACCTGGGCAAAGGTGGCATGGGGGACGTGTACAAGGCCGTGCAACCGGGCCTGGAACGCGTGGTGGCCCTGAAGATCCTTCCCAGCCTGCTGGCGCGTAACTCGGAATTCTCCGAACGCTTCCTTACCGAAGCCTACGCCATTTCCCGCCTGCAGCATCAGAACATCGTTACCATCTATGATTACGGCGACGTGGACGGCCAGAAGTTCATCGCCATGCAGTACATCCAGGGCACCACGCTGAGCAAGCTCATCCAGCAAGAGAAGCGGCTGGAATACGCGCGCATCATTTCCATCGCCAAACAGATCTGCCGCGGTTTGAAATACGCCCACCAGAACGAGATCGTGCATCGTGACATCAAGAGCGGCAACATCATGGTGGAACCCGGGGACAAGGTCTTCATCTCCGATTTCGGTATCGCCAAGGTGGTGGACGCGCCCAGCATCACGACCACGGGCATGGCCATGGGTACTCCCGAATACATGGCCCCGGAACAATGCGAAGGCGGCATGGTGGATGGCCAAAGCGATATATACGGGCTGGGCGTCATCATGTTCGAGATGATCACAGGACGTCCGCCCTTCCTGGCCGATACTCCCCTGGCGGTGGCTTACAAGCAGGTGCATGAGACGCCTCCCCTGCTTTCCAAGAAATGCCCGGACGTGCCGCCCCGCTTGGAATTGATCGTGGCCAAATGCCTCAAGAAGTCGAAGGGCGAGCGCTACCTCAACGCCGATGAATTGCTGAAGGATCTCGATTCGGCGCATCTGGATTACGTGGATCTCGCTTCTCCCGCGCTGCCGGATGCCAAGGCGAACATGCCCAGCGATTTACGCATCACCGATCGCCGCGGTCGCGAGCGCCGTTATCTGCCTGATGCGATGGCCGTCTCGCGCGGTTACCTGTGGGGCATCCTGGCCTTGTTCGCCATCATCGTGGCGGGCATGGCATATCTTATCTTGCGGCCCTCATCAGCGGGCGCGGCCGGCCAACATTGGGTCTCCCCCGTTTCCGTCTCCGGACCCGCGGCCGGCAGCGGCCCGAACGGCTCCGCGGTCGCGGAAAACCTGGCCGACGGCAAGCGCTCGACCGCCTGGGCCGCTCCCGCCGGACGCGAGGAAGCCGAGATCGAAATCGCCTTCGCGCAAAAGCAATTGGTGACGGGCTTCGTCATCGAAGCGGGATTCCAATCTCCGGACGGATCCACGCCCGGGTACGCGGCCCCGCGCGCGGTGAGCCTGGAAGTAGAAGGACGGAAACCGTTGCGCTTCGCCTTGGGCGAAACCGACGCTCCGCAATTCCTGGCCGTGCCGGGGACCATTCTGGAAAAAGCCAAGCTGCGCTTCTTTTCCGGTGCCGCGAACGGCGCGGCCGCCAAGCCCATGGCCGTGCGCGAAGTCCGTTTCGTGGGCCTCCCCTACGATTGATGTCCCTCCCGGAAAGCCACTGCGGCGCCGGCCGCCGCGGCGAAGATCACGCCCTCGATCACCTGCTCGCCAAGGGTTATCGCCTGGTGCGCCGCAACTACCGGTTCGGCCGCGGTGAAATCGATCTCGTGGTCGATGCGCCCAACGGGGCTCTCGTCTTCGTGGAAGTCAAAGCGAATCGCGTCTCCGGCGCGGGACGTCCCCTGGAACGCATCGACGCCCGCAAGATCCGGCGCCTGCAACGGCTGGCCCAACGCTATTGCTGGCAACATGGCCAGGAGAACCGCGACATGCGTTTCGACGTGGTGGGCGTGGAGTTGCGCGATCAGGGAAAGCCGGATATCGAGCATATCGAGGCGGCTTTCATACCCGATGGGTCCGGCTACCTGTAGCGGCCATGGCTTAGGCCAAATAACTATCTTCGCTGCATGCGCTTAGAGCTTCATCCCCGGAATCCGGAAGTCCGCCTGATGCGAAAGGTATTGGAGGCCTTCGCCGACGGACAAGTGGTGGTCTACCCCACCGATTCCGGCTATTCCATGGGTTGCGACGCCCTCTCGAAAAAAGGCGTCAACAAGCTGTACCATATGAAGCGGGCCATGAAGAAGTACCTGATGGCGATTATGGTTCGGGACTTCGGCGCCCTGTCCGAGTTCGCCAAAGTGGAAACCTCGGCCTTCCGTTATATGAAGGCGGTGGTGCCCGGGCCGTATACCTTCGTTCTGCCCGCCACGGTGCGCGCCCGCAAGATACTCGACGTGAATCGTCCCGAGGTCGGCGTGCGCATGCCCGAGAGCCCGTTCACCAATACCCTCTTCGCCATGCATCCCGAGGCCGTCATCCTGACAACCGCCGCCAAGATCAAGGAAGAGGACAGCTTTATCGATCCCGCGGATATCGAGGAGACCTACGGCCACCTGGTTGATTTGATCGTGGACCTGGGACCGCTCCCCATCACCCCCACTACGGTCATTTCCCTGGTGGGTGAAACCCCGGAGATCTTGCGCGAAGGCGCGGGACCCATCCCGGGCAGCGCTCCCCGCAATTCCCTGCCCGGCCCGCGCCTGTGGCAGGGTCGCTGAGCCGAAACCGCTAAGAACCCAGGTTCGCCAGGATATGGCGGACGATGGCGTAGGAGTTATTCACGATCACCGGCAGGAATTTCGTGAAGTCATGGACGGCATCGCCGTCCGCCTTGTCGGAGATGGTGCGCACGACTACGAACGGCAGCTTGTTGACCGCGCAGACCTGGGCCAGGGCGGCGCCTTCCATTTCCACCGCATCCCCTGCCAGTTCCTCCATCAGGTAACGGTGATGGTTGATCTCGTCCCGGGTCATGAATTGATCCCCGGTTAGTATGCGTCCCGAATGGATGCGATGGCCATTCGCCGGAGCCGCCAGGGCCAGGCGCGCCAACTCCGGGTCGGCGGTGAAAAACCGGAGATCGGTATACAGCAGATTCCCGCGCTCGAATCCCAATGCGCCGCCATCCACATCATGCTGCGCGCAATCGCCGGAAACCACTACGTCTCCGATAGCGTATGCGGGATTGAGGGACCCCGCCACGCCGGTGAAAATGAGGCGGGAGGGCGCGTAGACGTCGATGAGCCGTTGGCTGACCAGGGCCGCGAATACCTTGCCGATACCGCATTTGACCAGGACCACGTCGCGGCCTTCCATGCGCGCCGAATGGAATTCGAATCCGTGCCAGGATTCCGTCGTGATGGATTCCGCATGGGCCAGGAAAGCGGCGATCTCGGCATCCATGGCGCCCAGGATGCCGACCGGACCAGCGGGGGCCGGGCTCAAGGAATGCTCACGTGCAAGCGCAGGGTATCCGGATCGAACTGACGCTGACCACTGCGGGGCTTGAGGAAAATCTTCATGTCATGCAGGCCGTCCAGGGAGCCCACGATGTCGGCGGCATCGAAGCGGAAGTTTCCGGTCGCGTCCAGCGGGGCGTCCACGAACAATTCGGGATAGATCATATTCCGGAAATATAGCGTATCACGCAAGCTGGACCCATCGTACCCGTTCACCTTGCCGGAAACCTCTCCTTGCATATGGCTGACGGCCCCGGTCTCGGTCCGCAGGGCCGTGAATGCGGTATCGCCGGCCAAGTCCAGGTCAAGGCTCCAGACGAAGCGGCCGCGGCGATCCAAGGTCAGGCGCAAGGTATCCGGCACCGGACGGTAGGCCGCCGACTTCAGGAAGAATTTCACCACGCCGGTCTCGGCCGTACCCAATACCGTCGACGGGAACGTGAACGCTCCGTAGGCCCCCAGGGCCGCCGCGATAGGTACGGAACCTCCGGGAGGGATCACGTACAGGGAACCATCGAGGGCGGAAGCCGTGGTGGCGGGCGCCGCTGAGGGGCGGGCATTGACCGAGCCGGTAACGGTAGCCGGCACTTCCATGGCGACGCTGGTGTCGCGGCGAAGGGAATCGAGGCGCGCTGCCAAGCCCAGGCTCAAGGTCCATTCGAAATCGGGTTTCCCGAGTACCGAATCAACGACGTGGAAGTGGCCCATCATATCGTCTTCCAGGTGTTCGGCGATATGGCAATGAAACATCCAATCGCCGGGATTGTCCGCGTCCAGGAGCAAGTCGACCGTGAAACCGCGGCCGATGAGGTAGCTGTCGCGCCAGGCCAGCCCCTCCAAGGGCGCTTTACCATTCTCGCGCACCACCAGGAATCGCTGCCCATGGAAATGCAGGGGATGCGGCATGGGATGGTTCATGATCTTCGGATCGGAACTGAAGAGGGTGGTATCGTTCCGCACCCGGATCAATACCTTTGAGCCGCGCTGGAAAACCCAATTGATGTCGTGGTTCTCCTTTCCGGTCTTCATGTCCCGGATGACCCAATGCATATTGCCGGCGTTCGACAATTCGTTCATGGCCAACATAGCCGGCCCATGTACGCTGTCGCTCCACTCCACCCCCATGCGGTTGGAAGGATCGGGATCATGTTGAACGGCCGCGGCTTTCGCCAATGGCGCGGACATGTCCATGAACCCGGTGAGCAGGATCTCTTCGTCCGGGAGCTTATCGAAAGCGGAGCGGAAGGGATCAATGGACGCCGCCACCTGCGGGCTCTGCCGCAACGTGATGCTTCCGCTGAGATCCGGTTTGGCGGTATCGGCATCGTACACGAAGCGCGCAAGCACCTTCAAACCGGCCGGATTGGCGTTCCATAGATCCAGGGTATCGTAATCGCCCAAACCGTCGTTGAACCAGAGCTGGAAGATGGCCCGTTCCGAGGGCGCCACGATATAGTTCTCGCGGCTGGATGGGTATTCGAAGCGGCCATTGTCCGCCCCCAGGATGTTGAGATCCATATCCCGCGAATATTGCAGGTTGTAAACGCGCGCGTTCGAAGCGTTCACCACGTAAAAGCGGATGACTTCGTTGCGTTTCACATGCATGGTGAAGGCGGTATCCCCATTGACCATCATCACGTTTCCGAAACGACCCATCAGGGAATGATCGGGAAGATTGCTGTAGAAAGGTTGCAGCACGTTGCCGCGCAACGCTACGTCGTCTAACATCAACACCACTTCGCGGTGTACGGGCGGCCAATAGGTGCTATCCTTCGGCGTAACCAGGTAGCTCCCGTATAAGCCGAGTTCCATCTGGTAATCTTCGCGGTAATGCGGATGGTACCAGAAAATCCCCGCATCCGGAAACCGGATATGATAGACGAAGGCCTGACCCGCTCCCGTCGCAACCTGGGTGATACCCGGAACTCCGTCGTTACGGTAATCCAGGCGTACCCCATGGGAATGCAGCGAAGTGGGAAGATTGGTTTCGTTTTCCAACAGCAGCACGATCTCGGCGCCTTGGGGGACTTTGAGGGTGGGCCCCGGCACGGAGCCGTTGTAGGCGAGCATCCGGACCTTGCGGCCCGATACCCATTTCGCCACATAGGACACCTTCAGATGCACGGTATCGCCGTCCTTGGCCTCCAGGATGCCGGTAGGCGCGGCGTCAGGCAGCCCCGCTACGCCCGAATCAAAAGGGATTTTCGCTTCCGGTTTCGCATCCGTCCCGGTCGCGGATTTTTCGCCGCAACCGGAAAATGCGAACAGAATCGCGGCGAGACCCAAGGCTCCCAAATAATGCGGCCAGGGCCCGGTTTTCGGGGGTTCCGGCGCGGCATTTACCCGCTTGTTTACTGTCACGTTACCTGTCCATCCCTTACAATCCTGGCATGTCCTTGGGCTTCCCGATCATGATATCGGCGGGCGGTGCTATGCGCCCGCAAGATCCTGAAAGCGCGTTGTCCCATGGGCAACCAAACTTTCCGGACCGGGGGGTTTCCACCTGTCCCCAGTCGTCTTTCGCAGTAACTCTAGGATCATACGAACCGCTGCTGTGGAAGTTCCAGCGGTCCGTTCCAATCACAAGGGGGTAATATGCAACCGGTCAACCTGCGGAAGCTCTGCTTTGCGTCCATCTCGGCGCTGCTCGCCTTCTCCAGCGTACAGGCGCAGGAAGAGGATTACACCTGTGGCACTCCCGAAGACGTCGCCGCGGCCCTGGGGAAATCCGCCGACCTGCCCAAGATCACCAAGACCTGGTCGGGCAATCTCAAGGCGCTGGTCATCAAGATCAGCTTCTCGGACGCGCCTTATACCATCCAGGACAGCACGATCAACAAGACCAATGGCACCATCAATACGCTGTACCACGCCATGTCGCGGAACACCTTTGAGTGGGCCTGGTCGATACATCCGGTTATCCTGCATGCCCCGGGCACCAAGGCCGATTACGGCGCCAACTTCAGCAGCTTGCAATCCTGGATCTCCAGCCAGATGACGGCGGAGGGACTGAAACGTGGGACCGATTACGACGTTTACGTTGCCAGCTTTCCCCAGATCAGCGTAGGCTGGGCCGGCCTCTCCAACATGCGCGACGCCGATTGGATCAACGGCAGTTATAGCGCCGGCGTAACCGGCCACGAACTCGGCCATTCGCTCGGATTGCCCCATGCCCACTCGGTGGAAGCCGGAACCGATATGTTCGGCATCCCCGGAACCACCTCGCAGACCAATGAGTACGGCAATCCCTATGACATCATGGGCCGCGGGGGGTCAACCGGTCATTTCAACGTGCTCTACAAGTGGCGCATCGGCTGGGAAGATTCCGCAGAGGTGAAAGAAATCAAAGCCGGTGGAGTCTACCGCGTTTACGCCTCGGACAACGCCGTGCACAAGAATCGCGTCATCGGCCTCAAGGTGCCTTCGGGCAATGTCAATTACGCCTACTGGTTCGAATACCGCACCATCAGCACCACCGCACGCCTGGGCGCCGCGGTGATGTTCCAAGGATTCCGCACTGCCACCAACCTGGACTCCTGGTACCTGGATACCACGCCGGGTTCCCGCACCAGCGGCGACGAATCGGACGGGGTGTTGGCGGTAGGCAAATCGTTCCAGGACAAGTACGGCACCAATACCTTCAAGGTACTGGCCATCAATACCGGCGTATGGAACGAAGACGGTTGGGTGGACGTGCAGGTGAATTGGAACGGCGTGGTTTCCATCGCCCCCAAGACGAACCATGTGCAGCTGTTCGCCGGCCCATCGGCGGGATCGCTTGACCTGATGGGCCGGGCGGTCAACGGACTTAACCATGCAAACGTGCTTACGGTCAAGACCGTGGGCAATGCGACACGCCTGGTACTTGAAAACCCCTGAAATGAAAAAGGGTTCCGGCGGCGACGCCTGAACCCCTGACTGTGCTGCGAACCCCTTCCGGCACATAAAAGGCCGGTCCAACCCCCTGGCCCCCAGCCTCGCAAGGACCGGTCTTGAACGACGCCAGCCCCATACCAGGGCTGGCGTTCTCTTTATGCTCCCATCTTCTTGTCGACCCACTCCACCAGCGACTTCACGGCCGCGATGGAAACATCGAAGAGCTTCTTCTCGGTTTCGTCGAGCTGGACTTCGATGATCTTCTCGATACCGCCCGCGCCCATGACGACGGGCACGCCGGCGTACAGGCCCTTGATGCCGTATTCGCCATTGAGCTTGGCCGCGCAGGAGAGCACGTTCTTCTTGTCCTTGAGGTAGGCCTCGGCCATGTGGATGGCCGACATGGCCGGGCTGTAGAAGGCCGAGCCGGTCTTGAGCAAAGCAACCACTTCGCCGCCCGCGTTGGCGGTTCGCTTGTAGATCTCGTCCAGCTTTTCCTTGGACAGCAACTGGGTGACCGGGATGCCGCCAACCGTACAATAACGGGTGAGCGGGACCATGGTGTCGCCATGGCCGCCCATCACGAGGGCGGTGACGTCTTCGTTCGAGACGTTCAAGGCTTCGGCCACAAGGGCTCCGAAGCGGGCGCTATCCAGTACGCCGGCCATGCCCGCCACGCGATGGGCCGGGAAGCCGGTCACCTTCTGCATAGCGTAGACCATCGCGTCGAGAGGGTTGGTCACCACGATGATGAAGGCGTTGGGAGCGTTCTTCTTGATGGCTTCGCCCACGGTCTTGATGATGCCGAAGTTCACGTCGAGCAAATCGTCGCGGCTCATGCCGGGCTTGCGCGGCAGGCCCGCCGTAACGATGACCACGTCCGCGCCGGCGAGGGAATCGTACGAATTCGAACCCGTGAGAGCGACCGAGGTGTCGATCAACCCGCGGCCGTGGGTGATATCCAGGCTTTTGCCCTGGGGAACGCCCTCGGCGATATCTATCGTGATGACGTCGCCCAATTCCTTTTGGGCGGCCAACAGGGCCATGGTTCCGCCGATTTGCCCGGCTCCGACGAGTGCGATTTTTGAACGAGCCATAAAAAATACCTCTACTTTCAGACTAACGTTTGATCTTGAAACTGCAGCGCCTCGCGCAACACAGCGTCGGGCGTACGGTCCGGCTGAGCCAGACCTGGGCGTCGGGCGTCGGGCGTTAATGCGAAAATGCCGTCATTTTCTTGCATTTACGCCCGACGCCTAGCCGCGCAGCGGCGTACGCCCGACGCCCGACGGTGTGTTGCCACAAAAGCCGATGCATCGGGTCGCCACCGCTCTCGGCAGCTTCGCTCTTCTCCTTATCGACGCGCCTTCATGGCTTCGGCCATCTTGCGCCCGATTTCGCCCGCCGTGGCCGCCATGGTCACGCCCGCTGCCTTCAAGGCGGCGATCTTGGCTTCGGCGGTGCCGCCGGTGCCGTCGATGATGGCGCCCGCGTGGCCCATGCGCTTGCCCTTGGGGGCCGATGCGCCCGCGATGAAGCCGACTACGGGCTTCTTCACGTTCTCCTTGATGTAGGCCGCGGCGATTTCCTCGTCGCTGCCGCCGATTTCTCCGATGAGAATGATGCCCTCGGTTTCGGGATCCGCGTTCAGCATCTTCACCACGTCCACGTGGGAAAGGCCGTGGATGGGATCGCCGCCGATGCCGACCGCCGTGGTCTGGCCCAGGCCCGCCACCGTGGTCTGGTGCACGGCTTCATAGGTCAGGGTGCCCGAGCGGGATACGATGCCGATGCGGCCCTTGGTGTGGATGGGGCCGGGAGCGATGCCGATCTTGCAAACACCCGCGGTCACGACGCCGGGGCAGTTCGGGCCGATCAGGGTCACGTTCTTGGTCTTGAGGTAGTTATGCACCTTGAGCATGTCCATCACCGGGATGCCTTCGGTGATGGCGACGATGAGGGCAATGCCCGCATCGGCCGCTTCCAGGATGGCGTCGCCCGCGTAGGCGGCCGGAACGAAGATCATGGTGGCATTGGCGCCGGTGGCTTTGGCGGCCTCGGCTACGGAGTTGAATACCGGGAAGCCGTCTACCGTGGTGCCGCCCTTTTTGGGGGTCACGCCGCCGACGACGTTGGTACCGTAGTCGCGGCACTTCTGCGAATGGAACAGGCCGGCCTTGCCGGTGATTCCCTGGGTGATGAGCTTGGTGTCTTTGCCGATCAGAATTGCCATTTTACTTCATCCCCTTCACGAGTTCCGCGACCTTGCGCGCGCCGTCTTCCAGATCCGTGGCGCTGGTCAGGGCGAGACCCGAGGTCTCGATCACTTCCTTGCCTTCCTTTACGTTGGTGCCTTCCAGGCGCACCACCAGGGGCACCTTGAGGCCCGTGGATTTCACTGCGCCCACCACGCCGCGCGCGATACGATCGCAGGGCATGATGCCGCCGAAGATGTTGACCAGAATGGCCTTCACGTTCTTGTCCGAAGTGATGATTTCGAAAGCCTTGGTCACGGCTTCTTCCGAAGCCGAACCGCCTACGTCCAGGAAGTTGGCCGGGGTGGCGCCGAAATGGGCGATGGTATCCATGGTCGCCATGGCCAGGCCCGCGCCGTTGACCATGCAGCCGATGTCGCCATCCAGCTTGATGTAGCTGAGGCCGTACTTGGCCGCCTCGACCTCGGAGGGGTCCTTCCCCGCGTTCTCGTCGCCGCCGGTATCCTTCTGGCGGTAAGCGGCATTGTCGTCGATATCGAATTTGCAATCGAGCAGGGAAAGGCCGCCCTTGTCGTTCACGACCAGGGGATTGATTTCCAGCAGGCTGCAATCCTTGGCCTGGTACAGCCGATACAGCTTTTCCAGGATGTCGGCGAAGGACTTGGCCTGCTCGCCCTCGAGGCCCAGGAACTTCGCGCCTTCTGCGGCCATCGACGCGTCGATGTTACGGCCCCAGGCGGGATAAAGCTTCTTGATCCGCTCCGGAGTCTTATCCGCCACCTCTTCGATATCCATGCCGCCTTCGGGGCTCAGGATAAGGACGATGTTGGCGCGGGCGCGATCCAAGGTGACCGCCACGTAGAGCTCGCGCTTGATGACGCTGGCCTCCTCGAGGAGCACGGCTTCGATCTTCACGCCGTCCGGTCCGGTCTGCTTGGTCACCAAGGTCATACCGATGAGTTGCTTCGAATAGGTCAACGCCTCGTCAGCCGATTTATACAGCTTGATGCCGCCGGCCTTTCCGCGTCCGCCGGTATAGGCTTGCGCCTTGGCGACACCGGAATTCGTTCCCATCTTGACGAGAGCGGCGGGCACTTCCTCCGCCGTGAAGACGACCTCCCCTCTGGGAACGGGGAGACCGGCCTGGCGCAGAAGGGCCTTGGCTTGGTATTCATGCAACTTCATGGAGGGTCCTTGTTGGTTTAGACCGGTAAAAAATGCTCAAAATCGCGCGGGTGATCAATCATTTTGGGGCAAAGAGGCCTGTGCGGACGAAGAATTGGGTCTCTCGTCGGGCGTTCGGCGTCGGGCGTCGGGCGTAAATGCTGAGGAGGTGCTATTTATTTGCATTTACGCCCGACACCTTCGGCTAAAAGCCAGTCGGCGCGGAGCGCCGTACGCCCGACGGCGGAGCACCCGACTGCGAAGGGTTATTTCAAAACGGGGCAGCCGAATTGCGGCTTAAGGAAATGCTTCTCGGGCATACGGTTGAATGGGTCCTGGGTGGCTTTCACCATCAACTTGAGATTCGTATTGGCCAGACTCGTAACCAAGGCGGATTGGGCGCCGTGGAGAACCGACATGATCGAGCAACCCTGGAAATCGGCGCAATGCTCGGGATGCTCCATGCAATCCATCAGGTTGATGCGCCCTTCCACTGCTTCGATGATCTGAAGGATGGAAATGGACTCGGGATCCCGGGCCAGCATGATGCCGCCCTTAACACCAGGTATGGTGCGTAAAAGCTTCGCCTTGGACAGGCGCGAAACGATGCCGTGCAGGAATCGTTGCGAAAGGTGCGATTGTTCCGAAATCTGCTGTACGGGAACCGGGTGCGGCTGTCCGGACTTTTTCTCATCACCCGCAAACCATTGTCGCGCCAGGAATTGCATCGTCCGCAAGGCGTAGTCGGTTTTCTTGGTGAATTTCATCGCTCAGAACCTTGGCGTCCGGTTTGGGTCGCCAACCGGCTCCCAAGTAATATAGTCTAACCCATAGATCGGGCTTTTTCCATCCGGTCCAACATCAAAATATTGAAATCATGGCCTAAAAACGGTTAAACTAGGCGTGTATCTTTTGGCCCCACGGAAACACAGAGCAGGAGCACTGAATGTCCCATTCGATCAAGATTTCCGCCCTGACCGCATTTTGCACGGCCACGGCAGTTTTCGCCCTGGATGAATACAATCCCGTGCCGGCCCGCGTCATGCAGATAAACATGGGCATCGAGCGGACCTCGGTTTCCGGATACTACAACGATGGCTGGGAAAGCGATGGCAATGCCAACAAGAACAACCCGGTAACGATTCCCATGCAGGGCAAATTCGGGCTGCTCGACAAGCTGGAAGGCTCCATGGAGGTCGATTACCTCATTGTCGACCAAGTCGGCCATACCGGTTTGGATCGCCCCAAGCTCGCCCTCAAGTACGGCGATCCCCTGACGGGCATCGGCGGTTATCTGGCCATTGCGCTTCCCATCGGATTCGAAGACATCATGAACGCGGGCAACTTCGCGACCATGAGCTTCGGAGGCATGTACAACCGGAACTTTCCGCGGGTGAACCTGATGAGCAACGCCTCATACTCGTTCAATACCGAGGACAACCACAATGACAAAATCGACAACATCCGCCTGTTCGTGAAACCGGAGATGCCCATCCCCGCCAAGGCTATGACCGCCAAAGGGCAATACCTCGGGGTGAACCTGGGTATGACCTATGAATTCTTCTTCAACCAATTGAAGGACGGGGATCCCACCGATAAGAACGGACATCTGCTGATGGTCGCGCCGGGAGCTTATTACACCTTCAACAAGATCATCAGCGCCGAGATGCAATTCCCGCTCTCGCTCGCCGGGCAGAACCAGGCGGAAACCCAGTCCTTCCGCCTGGAATTGTTCTTCACCCTGGATGAAGGCTTGTACAACTCGCTGTAATCGGGAGCGGATATCCAGGGGCCGCGCGCCCCGCGGAACCGTAGCGTTCCGTCAGGATGAAAGGGGTCTTGCTCACATCGAGCGAGGCCCCTTTTTCATTTGATGCCGAGCCAATCCACCAGGGTCTTGATTTCCAAGGAGGTCAAAGGAGTCTTATCGGTGGCGTAGCTCGGCGGCATGTCCTTTGCGACCGATACCCGGCTGATGATCTTCTCGGGATTGGTCGAGGCCGGCGGCGTGGCCGGCGGGTTGGATTTGGTCGGTGAGACCACGATCACGGAGTCCTGCCAGTTGGGGGGCGACGTAACTCCCGACTTATGGCACTCGCTGCACCGCCTCCAGATGATTTCCCGTACCGTTCCGCCCACTACGATCGAGCCCATGACCGGCCGCGTGGACACGACGGTCCAGGCAGCGGTCTTGCTCCCGTCGGTGGATTTCACCGTGACGATCGCGCTGTCCAGATGCACTCCGGTGATCGATCCGTCCACGTTCGCGGTGAGGTTTGCCGTGTTGGCGGCCGCCATCGTGAGCGTATAGGTCTGATCCGTGGCGTTGAACGGGAAGAAGGTGATCTTGGGCGAAACCTTGGAGCCGATGGCCAGGTAGGATTTCGCCTGGGCCATCTTGATGGAATCCACCTTTACCGGTCCCACGGTGAACTTGAAGGTGGTCTTGATGGAGGGGTTCGCGACCGAGGTTACCGTCACCGCCGCGATGGTCCCCAAGGTGGTCTTGCACCGGATGGAGTCGCCTTTGACCTGGGCGATTCCGGTATCGGCGGGGGGGATGCTGAGGGTATAGGCCCTGTTGGTGGTGTTGGCGGGGGTGAAGGTCACCCGTACCGGCACGACCTGGGTCCCGGATCCGTTTGTATCCGCCGCTGCGATGGCGGTGGGCACGATGGGGCCCACCGTGAACGCAAGGGAATCCTTCTTGAGGCCGTCCGTAGAGACGACCTCGACGGTGTCCTTGCCTACCGCCAGGCCGGTGATGATCTTGCCGCTGTCGATCTTGAGGATGGCGGAGGCGCCGGTCAGGTTCAGGGTGAAACCCTGGTTCGTCGCGTTGGCCGGGAAGAAGAGGGGCACCGGTCGCACCGCTTCGCTCACGGTGCCGGCGGTATCCCGGACCCGCACGGAATCCACCTTCACGGGTTCCACCGTGACCTGGAAGAATTTCTCCAGGCCACCATCGAAGAATGTGGCCGTGACCGTGGCCGTTCCCAGGGAGCGCCCCCGGATGGAATCCCCGACTATCTGGACAACGGTGTCGCTGCCGTGGGCCAGGGTGTAGGCCTTGTTTGAGGCGTTGGCGGGATCGTAGGTGATGGAGGGGACGGCTAGCGACCCCAGCGGGATCTTGAGATCGGGCACAGTGACCGATTTGATCTGCACCACCTTGGTCTTGAGCCAGGCCAGCAGGATTTTCAATTCGCGCTGCGTCAACGGGCCGTTGGGCGCGCCGGCTTGGGGCATGCTGCCTTTGAGGCTGGTGTCGCGTTCCAGGCGGCGGATGGCCTCGGAACCATCGGCCTCCAAGAGCACGGAATCCTGCCAATTGAACTCCGACCTGGGCACGTGGCAAGGCGCGCATTTCAGCTTGATGATCGGGAGCGCGTTTTCCTGGAATAGGGGCGGAAGCACCGTGACCTTGAACGAGAGTTTCTTCGACCCCTCGTTGGTCTGGAGCTTGATGGTGGTAATTCCGGTTCCGGTCGTGATCAGCTTTTGGCCGGCAATGGTTGCCGGCAGTGTGTCCACTACGGCGGTATCGAAATCCGTAACGTTGAATTCCCGGTTAGAGGCGTCACCCGGCGTCCATACCAGCAGAGGCATCAACGTATCGCCCAGGTGAACGGTGGTGTCCGCCACAGTCACGCTGGTCACCGGGATCGCCACACGCTTGAGCCATCCAAAGAGAACCGAAAGTTCCCTGGTGGTGAGCGGGCCGTTCGGGGCACCTTTGATGGGCATCTTGCCGGCAACCGCACTGTCGCGGGTGATGCGATCAAGAGCCTTGACCCCGCGGGACACGAGTTGGGCGGAGTCGGTCCAATCGAAGTTTGGCGAGGTAGGCGGAAAGTGGCACGGGGCGCATTTGGAACTGGTGATGGGCTTGATGTCCTGGACGAAGTTCGAGATTTCGATGGCGACATCGAAGCTGGTCTTCAACCCGCCGTCTACCGTGGCGATTTCAACCTTGGCCGTACCCAAGGCCTTGAGCACCACCTTGGTGCCCGCGATGCCGATAAAAGCCGTGTCCAGGCTGGTCAAGGTGAAACCCTGATCGCTGGCGTTGGCCGGGTCGAACGTGAGTTTAGGGACCAGCGTATCCCCCACCAACCCGCGCAGCCCTGCGGCGGTTATTCCCTTCACCCGGAATACCTTCTTGACCACGGTGACGTCGAAAGGCGCCGGGAAGGAGCCGTCCGCGCTGACGGCCGTAACCTTGGCGGTACCTACGGACTTGGCCTCCAGGCTGTCCCCGAAAACGCGGACGACGGCGGTGTCGGGAGTGGATAGGGTGTATTTCTTGTTGGTCGCATCCGCCGGAGCGAATTCCAGGACTGGGACGAACTTGTCCCCCACCTCTTTGGTCTGGGCCTTGGCGGTCAGGCCGGTGACTGCCAGCCGCACGGAAAGCGCAATGGTGTCCGCCGCGCCGCCGTCCCGGGAGGCCACCACGATTTTCGTGTCCCCGGCCTTTACGGCCACTACGGAGTGTCCGCTGGTGCGGGCTACGAGAGAGTCGAAGGAGACCAGCGCGTATTCCTTGTCCGTGGCGTTATCCGGGGCCACCGTCACGGCGACCGCCACGCTGTCCCCCACCTTTAGGGCCAGGGCGGAATCGGCCTGCACGGCGGTAACGCGCACCGCCACCACGGTGACGCCGAATTCTATGCTGATGGCCCCGTCCGGGGAAATGGCCTTGGCCTTGGTCTTCCCCACGGCGACGCCTTTGAGGCTGTCATTGGAAACCGCGACCACGCCTTCATTGGCTACGGTGAATTTGACCTTCTTGTCCACGGCATCATTGGGAGTGATGGTCAATACCGGCAGGCGCGTCTCCCCCACGCTCAAAACCAGATCCTCCGCCTTGATGCTGGTGATGAGCAGGATGGAATGTTTGCTGGTGTCGGGACTGACGAATCCTTCCACGTTGTGCAGGTTGCGGTAGGTGATATCGTTACCGGAGAAACCCGTGACCACGACCGAGAAATCCTTTTTCACCTTGGCGTTCAAGGTAATGGTGACTTCCTTGGTGGCGGCGCTGACGCGAATGACTTCGGTTTGCACCGGCTTTGTCGTATCGCCGGCCTTGGGCGCCTGGCCGTTGTAGATCTCGACGCGCACGCTATCGAATTTCCCGACACGGGCCGAATCGAGCTTCAGGGTAACGGAGTAGACGTCATCGGGACTGGTATTGCAGGACCAGAGGCCGAATGCGAGGAGCAGCAAAACCGCCGCGAGAAAGGCCATGGGGCCGCGGGGGCGCTTCACGGTCTTGGCATCGGCTGGTTGGATGGGAACGGCCATGGACGTCCGGAAATATAGCTCATTCGGGGGCGGAAACCCCGGTCGGGTTCAGTCGACCGGGTTCGGAAAAAGGGGCCCTGGGCCCCTTACAGCATTTCGAACAATCCCGCCGCGCCCATGCCTCCGCCGATGCACATCGAGACGATGCCGTATTTGCCGCCGCGGCGTTTCAGCTCATTAAGCAGGGTGACTGTCAGTTTGGTGCCGGTGCAACCGAGGGGATGACCCAAGGCTATGGCGCCTCCGTTCACGTTCACCTTTTCCTCGGGGAAATTGATGGCCTTGAGCACGGCCAGGGATTGGGCCGCGAAGGCCTCGTTGAGTTCGATCAAATCGATCTTGTCCAGTGAGATGCCTGCCTTGCGGAGTACGGCCGGAATCGCTTCCGCAGGTCCTATGCCCATGATTTCCGGGGCGCACCCGGTTACGGCGAACTTAACCAGCCGGGCGATGGGTTTCAGCCCGTGGGATTCGGCGTACTTTCGCGAAACCACCAGCGTCATGGCGGCGCCATCGCTGACCTGGGAGCTGTTCCCCGCGGTCACGGTCCCGTTGTTCTTGAAGACGGCCTTGAGCCCCGCCAGGGCTTCCACCGTGGTATCGGCGCGGGGGCCTTCATCCATGTTCAGAGTGCGCTCGAGCGACTTTTCCCTGCGATGGGAATCCAACTGGGTCTCGGTCCAGGACACGGGCACGATCTCGTCGCGGAACTTGCCTCCCTGGATGGCGGCAACCGCCTTCTGATGGGAACGGAACGAGAAGGCATCCTGTTGTTCGCGGCTGATGCCGTACTTTTCGGCTACGCGTTCGGCGGTAAGGCCCATGGTCATGTAGGATTCGGGTTTCTTGCCGACCAGCTCCGCATTGGGGGAAATCTTATGTCCGCCCATCGGGATCATGGACATGCTTTCCAGGCCCCCGGCCAAGATGGCTTCGGAGTCGCCCAGGTTGATGCGATCCGATGCGAGGGCAATCGACTGCAGACCCGAAGAACAGTAGCGATTGACGGTCATGGCGGCGGTGGTGACGGGTAGGCCCGCCAGCAATCCCACCATGCGGGCCACGTTCATGCCCTGTTCGGCTTCGGGCATGGCGCAACCCAGGATCAGATCCTCGATGTCCTCGGCCTTGGCCCCCGGCGCGCGCTTGAG
>JAHFCH010000214.1 GCA_023249635.1 Fibrobacterota bacterium | reverse complement strand
CGCAGGCGGCACGCCAATGCGATTGTCACGCTGGTAGACGAAGTGCGATTCAGGGGAAACCCGGATCACCGCCGCCGAGTTCAACCAGTTGCCTTCGATGACGGCGTCGTCCACGAGGCCCCCCACACCGATGCTCCCGCCGGTTGCCTTGCCGTTGCTGTTGCCGCGGAATACCGCGCAGCGTGTCGTGGGTCCCGTGTACCAACCGTAATCCAGCCCAAAGCGCGCTTTCCAATCGCTGCCGCGGTTGGGGTTGGCCCCCGAAGCGTCGATGGCCACTTTGCCGCGGACGACTTCGTTGCGCAGGCATTGGAAATGCCAGTTGGGGATCTGCCCCAGATTCAGGTTGCCGCCCCCGGATCCGAGGGCTCCCGCGATCTCGTGGATGTAGTTGACCCGGTTCCCGGCGAAGATGACGTCCGCGGTCGCGTAGTAGGCGACCAGGTACGGAACGTCGTCATTCCATTGGTTATCCACGAGCAAGACGCGTCCCATGAAGTTGGTGATGGACACGGCCGATCCCGTATCCGGCGGCACCTCCCACTCCTTATCGAGGGTAAGGGATAGCCCGTTCCAGGCCCGCAAGCGCCGGGTCTGCCCCGCCCCTTTGCCGTCCAGGATATGCACCGATCCCCCGGCCCACTCCGCAGGCAATGCACCCCGATCCTCGTACTGCATGGGATGCTTAAGCATCAGGGTGGTCCCGGCGGCTCCGGCGATCTTATCGAAATAGACGCCGTCGCTACCGTCAAAGGTCCAATTGCTTTCCACGCCGTTAACGCTGGAGAAAACATTGCGCGCGTAATAGATGTCCTGGACGAAGGGGCGGCCATAAGCGGTGATATTGGTGTAGGGTCCCTCCTTGGCCGTCTTCAGGCTTATGTCTATCAGAGCGTTGTCCTCGGCGATGATGGCGCGTGCGCCCGGTGGCCC
This sequence comes from Fibrobacterota bacterium, assembly GCA_023249635.1. GTDB lineage: Bacteria > Fibrobacterota > Fibrobacteria > UBA11236 > UBA11236 > Chersky-265. The sequence continues at coordinate 9,658 of JAHFCH010000214.1, read as the reverse complement.
CGCGCCCAGGCTGAAGGAAAGACGATGGTAACGGAAAATGTTGCGTGCCAGCAGGCCGAAGGTTCCACCGCCCGGGGCGAAGGTAAGGCTGATAAAGGCTCCGATGGCTCCGCTTACCTCGCAACCCGTGACCTCCCAGTTACGTCCCTGGGCCAGGATGGCCGATTTCATGGGCACATTCACGTCGTCGGTCTGGTGCTGCACGACCCGGGCCCTTCGCATGCGGAATCCGTCGGAGAGGCCTCCGGATTTGATCCCGTTGGCCTTGATGCGCCCGGTGGTTTCAGCCTCTTCCAGTGTCATGTCCTCGATGCGGAAGGATTGCCCTTCCAGGAAACCCTGATCCGGAGTGGCTCCGGGCAAAGCGGTCCAGACCAGGCGGGTCTTCTCCATGCCTTCGCCTTTAAGCAGTGTGAAATCGGGGACAGTGAGGCGCTCCCGCAATCCGGTTTCCCCCGCCGGGAAGACCACGATGCCCCCGTGTTCCGCTTTCGCCGCGGCCAAAGCGGCCTGTACGCGCGCCGTGGCGTCCGCGCCAGGTTGCTCGGAAACCCGGAAGATACGGGAAGGCCACGCCTTCGGCGGCGCGATCCTGACAAGTGACGGTTGCGAAGCATCTGTCGTAGTGGAGGGGCAAAGGGTCCAGGCGGGATTGCCGCCGTATCCGTTATGGACCCATGCCTGATAGCTGCCCGGAGCCAGATCGACTGGCAGGGGAAATCGCGCGCCGAATCCATCGGATTGATCCGCCGCCAACCGGTAGACTGCCCGGCCCGCCTGCACCAGGATTACGCTGATACCCTCCGCCGCGGGACCGTCTTCATTGAGATCGAGATTACGACCAAAGACACGCAACCAGCCCCCCGGCGAAGCGCTTTCACCCTGATCCCCCTGCATCCACCAGGGATCCGGCGCATTGATGAGCCGAAGAGGAGCCGCCTGCCCTCCGGACATGAGGCGGCAGGCATAGACTCCGTTGGCCCTGTCACCGGGAAGCGTGAATTTGACTGAACGGGCATTGGCCTGTAAGGCCTCCATGCGGGTCCAGGATTTCGGTCCGGGGGCTCCCGGAGGCGGGTCGCCCGGCGGGCCGTCCGTCATCCGGGCGATTTCCACCTGCGCCGTTGCCAGGCCGTCGCCCTGCAACAACACTGTTTCCCCGGGGTATACCGGCTCGGAAACCCAGAAGAGCGAAGGCGGCCCGGCCCCGAAAACCGCAGGGAATTTCAAAAGGATTGTGAGGACCGCGATTGTCTTTTTGGAGTTGCGGGAATATCCCACGTTTTTCAGCATGGCTTTGCCGTACTTTCGGAATGGGAGTGGAGACGAAAAAGGGGGGGTACCGACATGGACACGACCAGTATGGAAACGCAGGCATTGCGCGATGCGCTGTTGGGAGGGTCCATCCCTTCCTTGCAATTCTTCCGCCTCTGGCGGACCAGCGAAGATACGCGGTTCTTCGCGAAGTCGGCGAAAGGCCGATTCGTATCCGCCAGCCCCAACGTTCTGGCGGTGAACGGATTGGCCCAGGAAGAGGAAATCATCGGGCTTTCCGATCATGATTTCTTCCCTGCGGGCATGGCGGATCGTTTCCGAGGGGCGGATCTGCATGTGGTCAACTCCGGACGGCCTTTGACGGGAATCCGCGAAACCATCCTCGACCGAAACGGAGTGTGCGAACATTACGTAACCGACAAGTTTCCCATGCTCGACGGCCTGCGCCGCATCGTCGGCGTGATGGGTACATCGCGCCGTGTAAAAGCGGGCGATGCCGTGCAAGGCGCGGGCGGTAACGACCTGGAACCCGTCCTTAACCATATGCGCGGGCATTTCCAGGAAGACATCCCGATGCAGCGCCTGGCCGCAATGGTGGGCGTTTCCCAACGGCAATTCCATCGTCTCTTCAGGAGTCATTTCGGTATCTCCCCCAACCAGTACCTGATCCGCATGCGCGTTCTTGCGGCCAGGGATCTGCTGCTCTCGGACCGGCGCACTGTGGCCGAGATCGCCTACGCTCTGGGATTCTGCGACGACACCCTCTTCATCCGGCAATTCAAGAGCCGGATGGGGATGACGCCGTTGCAATACCGGAAATCCAACGGATGAACCCGGGCCCACGCTAACCCTAGGGTATATGCCGATGGGGTATCCGGTCCGTACTTCCGGGACCGGAAACAGGCTTATATGGACGGAAGCGCTTGGAACGGGAAATTACCGTTGCCGCGAAGGCAACGGGGCGAGGGGGTAGCGGAGGACCCCGCAGGGCGCGGGCCGGGGAACCGGCCTTGCGCCCGAGGAGGCCGGAGCTCGGGGGAGGCTTCCCCCGCCCCCTTCCCCAAAACCACGAATAGAAAAGGCCCCATTGTGGAGCGTCCTCGGAACCGTAACAAAACACTCCAGTGAACCCCGATATAGTACTTCTTCAGGATTTCAGAAGGGGATTGATCTTCGTGTTCTCAGCGCCGAGCTTCAGCAAACAATCCAGACGCCTTTTACGTAGGCATGAGAACGGAGAGGGCAAGGCGAAAATCCCGGCAGGTCAATTTTCCCCGTGGGTGATGACCAAAGGTCATCGGTTATTGATCGACAGTAGAAGCCGCTCCTCCAGCAACTAAAGGCACGCGGATGCCGGATCCGAAACGGCCGTAACTCGGATCCGTATTCCGCGCGGGAGAAATCGTGCGTTTCCCCAAGCCTGTTTACCCAGGCGACCGATTTTTTTTCCTCGCCCATCCATTCGGCCCAAGCGTGCCGCTTTTGTTTTAAAACATACCGTGTCTCCGCCGCAAACCCGCCCTAGATTCCCACCTGGGGTTCAAAGGAGCGTGGGTGGCCTACGTAACGTTTAAGGTACCGACTCGGCTGGGTAGCGTCCGTAAGGCTTTCATCGCCTGTTTCTTCGCCTTCGCCACCAAGGGCCATTGCCTGGACACCCTCGTCAATAGCAAAATCGACCTTACGAAAGCGGAAGCCGCCCTCGCCGCCGGCGATACATTGACATTGGCCGACGGCAACTGGGACGACGTCGAAATAAAAATATCCGCCGTCGGCACGGCGACACAACCAATCCTGATCCGGGCCCAAACGCCGGGGAAGGCCATCCTAGGGAATTCCTCGCACGTCACGCTCGATGGCAAATACATAGTGGTGAGCGGCCTTTTGCTACAAGGGACCAGTACCCGCAGCGGCGATGCCGTCGTCTTCACCGCCAATTCTTCCCAATGCCGCCTTACCCAAACGGCTATCGAAGGTTTTAACTCAGGGGCAGCGCGCGATGATTGGGTCACCATCGGCGGTTACCGGAACCGGGTGGATTATTGTTCCTTCACGGTCAAGAAGAACGTGGGCATCTGTCTGCGCTTGTCCCGCGAAGGCGTCTTGCCCGACGGGCACGTCATCGCGCATAATTATTTCGGCGCCCGCGCGGTCCTCAACGGCAATGGCGCCGAGGAAATCCAGTTAGGCCTCAAGGAAACGCAATTCACGGAATCGAGAACCACGGTCGAATACAACCTGTTCGAGGACTGCAACGGGGAGCTTGAGAACGTGTCGGTGAAATCCGGCGGCGATACCCTCCGTTTCAACACCTTCGCGCGGTGCCAGTCCCATCTCACCTTGCGCCACGGCTCTGGCTCCGTGGTCGAAGGGAATTACATCGACGGCCAAGGCACGGCCGGTACGGGCGGAATCCGCATCTGCGGCAAGAACCACGTTATCGTGAACAATTTCATGACGGGACTGCGCGGCGCGGACGAATACGGCGGCGGGGTCAATATCCACGGGGGCGACGCCACCGACCCGAAGGCCGATCCGGCCAACCACGTGCCCGCCGGGAATTGCCTGGTCGCCTACAATACCCTGGTCGACAACCGCGAAGGCATCGTGTACGGCGGCCAAGGCGGCACGCCACCGACGGGCATCACCCTGGCGAACAACATCGTGATGAGCGGGACGGGAACATTAATCACCATGACGGCGTCGACGCCCTTCGCGAAGTTGGACGCCGACATCCTTTCCGGCGCCAATCCGGGCATCGCGAAGCAGACCGGGTTGATCTTCGAGGATCCTAAACTGGATAAGACGCTTTTGAACGGTTATACCTACTACCTACCCGGTTACGCGAGCCCGGCCTCCGGCAAGGCAGTCGGCGGTTATCTGATTCCGGGATGGCCAGGACCTTTGCCGCCCCCGGATATCGGCGAAAACCTCTTCGGTCCTTCCAAGCTGAAACCCTTGTCGCGTGCCGAGGTCGGACCCGCGTGGCAAGGCGGGCCCGCCCTCGGGATCCTGCCGGCGAAAAAAGGTTCCCGGAAACCTACGGGTTACCTTGAAAGCGCAGCCTCGGCCTTGCGGATTTCCGGGGGCCTGTTCGATGTCCGTGGCCGTTTGCTGACCTTGCGCTATCCCCCCGTTGTCGCAGCGCGGACAACGCTTTTCCCGCAGGCACAGTCGTACTTGACGCCTTTCCCCTAATCGCGGCGGCATTCCCGCTGAGCTAACGTCATCGATACGGACAACCTGAACGCCCTCCAATTGCGACATCCTTAAGGAAAGCCAGCCGGCGGTTTGGATTCCCCAGGGTGTCGCCATCTCGCCGGGATGTAATGGCTCGACCTGCGCCGCCGGGCTTTCCCCATCCTCGCATATCACATCCCCCTCAGCAGCCCCAGCCTCATGATACCGTCGCGATCGCGGATGCCCTCGGCGCCGTAAACGCGCAGGGAGTATTTATAAAGGTAGGTTGCGCTCGCCGCGAGTTGCCCGTTGGCCGCGCGCCCGTTCCAGAGCAGGCTGAGCCGGCGCGTGCCCGCGAGCGCACCGGGCTCCAGCCGCGCGAACTCCGCCGCGCCGATGCGGGCCTTTGTCCGGCCTACGAACTCCCCCACGTTATTGAACACCTTCACATCGAAATCGAACGGGGCGGTGGCTTCGAATGACAACCCTCCCACATGCTCCGTTTCCGGCCGGCTCACGCGTACCGGAAGCGCCTCCAGCCCCTGTCCCACAGTGCCTTGCAGCCCGGTCCCTCCATAGACGGACCAAACGGGTTCTTCGGCCCCTGGGGAAACACCGCGAGTAAGCCCATGGGGCACTACGGGTAGGACGTCGAGATGGATCGGATCCTTGACCCGCAAGGCCACGCGCCGGTTGGCGGGGTTATTCTGGACGTTCCCCACGGCATCGGCCAACCCGATGCCGGGATCGATCCATACCGAATCGCCGCTTTCCGCCTTGGCCTCCAGGCCGCCAGCAGCGGGAAGTCCGACCACGTTGAAGGTGTAAGCCGCTTCGCCGGGTCCGGCCCCGGCGCCCGTCCAGGGGACTGCGCCCTCCACGACCAGGCCGTAAGCCGCGCCGCTCGCGGTTCCCAGAGCGGCGAAGAGCGCACCCCGGGCAGTGGCCAAGTCGACCGGCTCCGAGAATACCGCGGACAGCCTATCCCGCGATCCCGGTACCATGGGATCTTTCCGCTCCAGCAATGCCGACCGCAGTACCGGCGCCATGGCGTCGCCCAAGGGATAGCTACCCGCCGCGATTTGCCCGCTGACCGCGGGTACGGCCGCCGCTAGGACGACGGAAGCGTTGCCGCTTGCCGACCATGTATTCGGGGCCAGGATCCAGACCGCCGAATCGCCAGCGGCTTCCCAGGCCGTCGCCGAAAGGCCCGCAGGCAAGGACGCACCCTTAATCTGGGCCGCGGCGGCGATCGCGGAAAGCGCTTGCGTGGCGACGTCCAGCTTGAGAAGGGCGCGATCGGGCCATCCATCCGCGTTGGCATCCAGGAGCATGCCCCGGACCACGGGTACCGGTACGACCGGTGGAATGGGCGGGATGACCACGGGCGGGGCCAACTTCGTGAAGGAGACCTCGTCGGTGATTTTCGGATTCCCCGGCTCGAAGAACACGATGCGGTAGCTACCCGGGGCCAACCCCGTGATCTTGGCGGTATCCACCAGGATGTCCGGCGTTGTAATCGAGATGCCCCCATACGCTACGCCGTTGGAGAGTTCGTTTACCTTTTTCCCGGCCTGGTCGTAAAGGACATAGGTAAGCTTGGCAGGGGCCACGATACGGAAGCCCTCGTACAAGTTGCTGCAGGTTCCGATGGCGCCCTCCCGTTTGAACACGTGGAACTTCTCGGAGCCGTCCCCTTGGACGGCAGCCTCGTGATCGAGCGCGCGCTGTTGCTTGAAGTATATGGTGGTCTTGATTTTTATGTTGGAACTGCAGCGTTGGCGCTCGCAGGAGAAGAAGTCCCAATCGTATTGCTTCCCGGGGACAAGCGCCAAATCATCCAACACCACGGTATCCCCGATGGCTTCGTGGCGACCTCCCAGATCAATGGCGAGCTTCCGGTCGATGAATACCCAAACGTCATCGTCACCGGCGAATTCGAATGTCTGGCCTTTCTGGTAAACGAAGGTGGCATGCACTTCCGTGCAAAACCCGAAATTGTGTTTCAGGTTGTCGGAGGAGACCTCCATTCGCGTAGCCGGATCCTTGGGGCATAACCCGGCATTGTTGTCGTCCAGGCGATTGGCATCGTCGATGGGCACAAAGGAATGGTTGGGTTCCTCGTAGGAATCGTACTGCCAAAGGCCGTCATGGCTTTTGCCCATGGTCAGGTCCACGCATGTCTGGTACCCTTTCAGGGGCATGGCCTTGGCGCTGTCGGAATTGAACCAGGTTTCAAAATGCGCATCGGGGAATTTCGCCTTCAAGGCGGATGTGAATGCCGGCTTCTTGTCGGCGCCCAAGGACGATTCCACCATGCCCGGCGTCGCGTACCATCCTGTCGGCGAAGGGGTACCGGGACCGTTGCCCCCGTAACTGGGATGCGTCTCGGCCATATCATGCACCAGCATGGCCATCTGGTACGAGCAGTTGCCCTGCTTTCCCGGGTAGGCGGCGGTGATGGTTCCCGTGGTATCGAGCCAGGCATCGCCTTGGGAAAGCCAGGGACCGAAATCGATGGGCGTTGCGTCTCCGTACCCGCCCGCTCCGAAAGCCTCCCCGTCGGCCACGCTGGTGAAGGCGGCTTTCACCGCTTCCGTTTTCAGGATCATCAGGGAGTACCAGTTACAGTGGGCCTTGTCCACGGTCATGAATCCCCTTTTCCCGTTGAGGATTATGGCAGGCCCGTCCAGGGGCCAGGGATTGAATACGTGCAACTGCCGGGGCTTGGCCGTCAGCACGTAAGGGGCTTCGGCCGATGTGCCCGCGGGATCCTGCAGGATCCAGACCTCGTTCCCGCCCTGGAATATGCCTGCATCGAAGTACACGCGCTGGCCGAGCTTATCGGCCCCCGACATGCCGGCCTTATGCAATTGGGGAAAGCGGCCTTCCGGGAAAAAGTCGAAGGCGGGCCATTGCCAATCGATAGGGAAGGTGAACGTGTACCAACCGTCCCCTTCCGCCAGCATGGCCCGCCCGTTCTCGTTGGCGCCGATGAGCACGTTGGCGCCTCCGTATGGGCTTAGGAGGTGGATGGTTTTTCCGGTGAGGGTTTGCGCAGCCGACTCGGGGGCGGAAAAAAGGAGAAAGAGCAGTGACAAGCAAGCCGCAGGGGTAACGGGGATGTTTCGCATATCCGGAATATCCGCCGCGAATGCCGCGTAGGTCCTGTTAATCCGGCCGCGGCCGGAGTCGAAAACGGCATGCGGCCGGGTTTCCGTGCACGCGCCGTGTACAATCGCGGCGCGGATGGCGTACACGTAGCGTGCACGGAATGCCGGACTGCGATAGGATTCGCGACAACGATCACGGCAATCCCGGCGCCTGCTTTCCGGGCGGGACCGCCGCGCCGGGAAAGGGGGGCATAGGTTCTAAACCAATAGAGAGCGTCCGGCGGAACCAGCCGACGCCGGAAGGAGACAGAATGCTTCGGATCCATAGTGCCTTTACCCTTGCCGCGGCGATTGCCGTTTGCGCTTTCCGATCGGAGGCGCAGGAGACGGCCTTCTCCCCCGCTTCCAGCGGATCCTGGCGCAGCCAAGAGCTGTACCTGGGCCGGGCCTTCACGCGGCAGACGGAGGATTCCATCTGGATTTGGCTCGGGCAATATTCCTCGGCGCTTTGGACCAACCGGTTGGAGGTTTTCGGCTCGGACGGCAAACCCGTTTTCCTGTTCGACAATTTCGCTTCGCCGGAATCCCTGATAAACCTGTCGGCGGTTGTGGATATCAAGGTGGGTGATACGCTTTGGTTCCGCTGCACCGTAGTGGAAGGCGGAGGCGGCGTCAACCGGCGGCCAAAATACAGCGGGCCCAATTGGCCGGGGAGCGCGTACTATAGCGGAGCCGCCCAACCGCCCACGGCGCCTGCAGGGGTTGCCGGCCGCCGTTGGTCGGTAGCGGGCCGGATCGATCGCGACTTCGTGGAATTCGGGTTCGAGGACGTAGCCGACAGCAACTCGAATTTCAGCTTCGACGATTTGGTCGCGCGGCTTTACCTACCTGAAGCACGCACGGCTCCCGGCCTTCCCGGCCCCGGGCTTTATCCCAAAACCCCTGTCGGGGAATACGCGGATCACTTCGCGCTGTTCCCGCCCATCGGGACCACCGTGCGCTATTCCTTGGATGGGACCGACCCGGCCTCAGGAACGCTCTACGTTCCGGGAACCCAGGTCCCGACCTTGCTGGATCCTTTCCGGCTGCGGGCCGTGGCCATCGGGCCGGGCGGGGCCAAAGGACCGGAGACGCAATGGGACTTCAACGGGTACGGCATATCCGCCGTCGATCCCCCGCGGCGGCAGGGGCGCGAACGGATCAGGACCCTGCTACGAGAACGTGGCTATGATGCAAGGGGCCGTAGCCTGCGTGCCGGAGCCAAGGTGACGACTCCGGCCCTGAAACAGTAAGGGCCCCCCTTGCGGAGAGCCCTTCGGAATCAGTCTGAACAAGTAACCGGACCGGGGACGAACCCCGGACGGCGCTCCTGTGGTCTTACTCGCCTTCCAACTTCGGCATCACGTCGCCCAAGGTGGCCAAGTTCGGCTTATGGTCGGCCAGGTAGGCCTTCCATTCCGCGTCTTCCTTGTTCTTGAAGTAGTCCGTCACGCTCAAGGTGAGCTTGCGCGCGGAGGGTTCCACTTCGATCACGACGGCGGGCACGCTGTCGCCGGGCTTGAAGGCCTCGGCGGGGTTGCGGATGTTGTCCGTGGTCAGTTTCGAGGTCGGGATGAACCCTTCCACTCCGCCTTCCAGCTCCACGATCACGCCGCGCTCCAAGAGGCGGGCGATGGTGCCTTGGACTTCCTTGCCCATCGGGAACTTCTCCGCGAGGGTTTCCCACGGGTCTTCTTCCAGGTGCTTCATGGAAAGGCTGATGCGGCGCTTTTCCTTGTCGATGGCCATGACGATGCACTCCACGCGGTCGCCCTTCTTCAGGATTTCCGAGGGGTGGTTGATCTTCTTGGTCCAGGACATGTCGGACACGTGGATGAGGCCATCCACGCCTTCCTTGATTTCGATGAAGGCGCCGAAAGCGGCGAGGTTGCGGATTTCGCCCGTTACCTTGGAGCCGACGGGGATTTCGTCCTCGATATGCTGCCACGGATCCGGGGTCGCCTGCTTGAGACCGAGCGAGATCTTCTCGTTCTCGGCGTCGAGCTTGAGCACGATGGCTTCCACTTCGTCGCCCTGATTGAGGAGCTGCG
>JAHFCH010000328.1 GCA_023249635.1 Fibrobacterota bacterium | reverse complement strand
CCTTACCCTTAGGAACGGCTTCACCCATGAGCATGGGGCCGCCGTCAGCAGCGGCCAGGGCGTGGCGGTAGCGCGCGATATTCCCGGCTTCGGACCGGTGCCCATCATGATCGAAGGCTCCCGATCCAATCGCGTCATCATCCGCAACTGCATCCTCAAGGACAACGTCAGCGCGAAAAGCGGTGGCGCGGTATTCGTCCACCTGGAAGGCGAGCCCGGGGAACCGTACCTCCTGATCGAGAACAGCGCCCTCATCGGCAACTCGGTGATGGAGGGACCGGCCATCCCGACCTTCAAGGTCAACGCCGAATACAACAACGGCGGCGCGATCTGGGAGCGCGTGCAAGCCTACCGGTCCGATGTCCAGATCCGTAATACCACCTTTAGCGGGAACTATGCCCCGGAGTTGGGCGGTGCCATCCTCATCGGCGAAAGCGCGGGACCACCGGGGCAAGCGATGGCGGTCAAGCTTCTCCATTGCACGGTCGTAGGCAACGATTGCGGCATGGGGGGAGGCGCATTCTGGAACGACCATTCCCTGCTGGTCGATCATTCCGTCGTATCCGGGAATACCCTCGGTAAAAATCCCGCCGCGAACGGGGCCGATTTCGCGGGACCCGGGCCCAGCCTCACCATACGCTGGTCAGACATAGGGAATCGGGCCGATGAGAATGGCTTGCCGATAGAGCAGCGCTGCCAGAGTCCCGTCAAAGGCTTCAGCTCCATCCTGGAAAGCAACACGCTGACCGTGGATCCCATGCTCTCCCCCTTGCCGCTCTACCTTGCGGCCGGATCCGCTTCCGGAACGGCCTATGCCACCTATGCGTACGTCTTCGACCCCGCGAGTCCGCTTTACAACTCCGGTGATCCCGGGCTATCGGCGGGCCTGGGAACCACGCCCGCATGGGACCAGCGCGGAGAACCGAAAAACCGGATCGAGAATGGCCGGATCGATATCGGCGCCTTCGAATACGCCCCCGGGCCGCTCCCGGAATCCATCCCTCCCGCGCCCGGACCCGCTTGGTTGCAGGCGCAGATAACCGGGGTGGTCTCCGCTGCCTTGCCGGAGCACCCCCCAAGGCTGGAAAACCCCATCCTGATCGGCGACGGCAGTCCCGGAGGCGGATGCCTTAACTGCGCCGGACCCCGCGAGCAGGACGCCTTTCAGCGGATTTCCTCGGGCGCGGGGAAAACGCGATTCCCGGCGCACCTGATGGCGGTGAAAACCAATCGGCCGGCCCGGTACCGCGTGAAATTCTTCACGACCCTGGGGCAATTCGTGAACGAGGCATCGGGAAGCTGGGACGCCGAGACCTTGAAGCGCGCCCGGATGGATGAGGATGGGAACGCCACGCTTAACCTTTACTGGTGGCCCGTCAGCCGCGAGGGAGAGCAGGCCGCCACGGGCGCCTACATCCTGCGCGGAAGCCTATGGGGAGAGCCGCGCCCCGCGACACGGGGATTACCGGCTCCCGTGGATTCCCTATCGAGAACCGATGTGTCGAGGATATTCGGATACCTGCGTCGCTGAAGGCGTACGATTCCGCTCATCGAATGCTCACCGATTTCTTTTGCGAGCCTGGAATTCAAGGCGTATTGCGGGGGCATGACCCACGCGCCAGGGTCCGCGGATTTTTTCCTTATCCGGAAATTTCCCCTTGCCTAGTTTAGCCGGAACGGCTCCGGTCGACCGGTGAAATGAATTCCCGGGATCCATCCAACGTTAATGTGGGGTTATGAAATGAAAGCATTCCGAATAGTGAATACCGCCGCTCTCCTGGCTTTTTCCATGCTGCCGATGACGACCTTTGCCGAGAAGGGATACTACCGGTTGGATTTCTCTAAGCCCGTGCCCGGATTCGACACCCTGGTCATGGAGCGCTACGACGGCAACGTAAAAGACAGCGTTTGGGATGTCGATACCTATAAGCATACCGGGCCGTTCACGTTCGCGCAGGAAGCCACGGGACTTACGATTACGACCAAGGGATACTGGGAATGGGATTACTGCGTCATCGCGCTCCCTTCGCCCGTGCGGGTCCAACCCGATGATTCCTTGTCGATGGAAATGCGCATCGCCCCTGGCTCCGAACACGATTCGGCCCTGATAGGATTGCAACTGGGCCGATCGGAAAAGCAATCCGAAGACGCCATCCTTTACCCGGGGCCGAAGCCCATGCTGGTCAAGACCGATTGGGTCAAGGTCGCCATCGCGCAACAATTCAGCGATGACCTGGTCACCCATTTGTTCATCAACATCGATGCGGGCTATACCACGGGGCCAAATTCGGGATGGTGGACGGAACCCAATAAACCTTTCGCAGGTACGCTGGAAATCAAGAGCATTACCTTGGACGGAAGCGCTTCAACCACGGACAGGGCGAAGGCGATGCTACCCAAGCGTTCCCGCGTGAAATTCGACGGGATTTCCATCCGGTACTCGGGAGGCGATGCGGATAAGCGGATAACCGTGTACGATATGGCCGGCCATACCGTCAGTTCCTCACGGAATATCCTCGAGTTCAAGGGGAACCTGAAGCGGGGAAGGTATTCCTACCGGATTTCCGACGGCAAGAACAACGACATCCAGGGCAAATTCTCCCTAGTCGAGTAGCCTGGCCTTCTCCCGTCCGCCCGATATTCCTGTCGGGGATGGGAAGCGGGCTTGTCAGCCGCCAACCCTTGCCAGGGTTTCGAGCCCGGCCCGATGGTTACGGCTACGGGATGCATATTCACGTAAAGGCTGTCCAGCAATTTGAACTCGGATCCGCTATGGGTATCCTGCGAGATCTCCCAGATGGCCGCGCCCGCGTAACCTTGCTCCATGAGCCAACGGCCCTTGATGGCCACGGACCGGGGATCATCGAAGGTAACGAATTCATTGGTGGCGGAAAGTCCCCAGGGCACCTTGCTCAAGTCATCCCAATGGTATTTGTAATACCCGGAATTGATCATGGGGACGATGTCCTGGTAGGAAAGATCCCCTCCGCCGCTCCCCGCCCCTTTGTTCGGCTGGTTGATGCCGGAGGCGTTCTTGAAGGTGTGGCCATAGAATGCCGTACCCACCAGCAACTTGGACTTGGGAACGCCGCGCTTCACCCAATAATCCATGCCCGCTTGCATGGAATAATTGTCGGGCTTGCCGTCGCCGTAGAGCGGGGAATTGTACCAGGTCGTCGCGGACCACGGCCCCGCCATGTCATAGGTCATCGAGCAGATCAAATCGTATTTGTCCACGAACCGCTCCAACCGGTAG
>JAHFCH010000027.1 GCA_023249635.1 Fibrobacterota bacterium | reverse complement strand
GACGGCTCGGATCTCCGATTTACCGCAGTGAATGGGGATCCTTTGGCATTCGCGATCGAGCACTGGGACGCGAACGCGGGGCGCGCGGAAATCTGGGTGCGGCTCCCGGCATTGCGGGCATCGGGCGCGGGCCAAGCCCTGTTGATGCACTGGGGTAACCCCTCCGCTACCGCCCTCCGCGATGACAGGTTCGTATTCGATACCGCGACCGGGAATGTCGGCGTATGGCATATGGCCGATGCTTCGCCAGGGAAGAAGTCCCTGCAAGATGCCACGCCCAATGCGCTGCCTACGCTGGCCAAACAGCTGGTTCCCGATGGCTCCGATGTGGCCGGGATCGGCGTCGGGCAGGCCTTCGACGGGACAGGCGCCTATGCTTATGCCCAGGATACCGCGGGGCTCATCCGCAATGGTCCGGTGATGCTTTCGATTTGGATCGCGCCCGGATTCGACGGCACCGAACCGGGCCCGCGCGCCTTGTTGGCGAAGTGGGAAGAAAATGATTCCGCCGGATATATCCTGGGCTTTCCCGGGGCGGGGAAGGGGTTACGCTTGACCTTGGGGGTAAAACCCGCCGGCGGGGGCGCGAATCAGGTCCACCGCATAGAAGGTATCCCGGCGGGTAGCGTAACCGGCGCATGGCATTTGGCCTCGGCCTCCTTCGATGGCAATGAGGCCGTGCTGTATTGGGACGGAACGGTTCTGGCCCGGGAAACCATCGGTCCCGCCGCGGTTCCGGCCACCGCACGGGACATCGTAATCGGCGCCCGCGGCGATGCCGACCCCAATCGGGCGGAAGTGGACTTCTTCCTGGGACGCATGGACGAAGCGCGGGTGGGCCGCATGCCGCGATCCGCTTCCTGGATAGGCCTGGATTACGCATCCCAGCGTCCCGGTTCGCTCTTCCTCGATTTCCGCAACATCAAATAGCCCTCCCACGTTTAGTGACATTGATCGGAATCATGCGCGGGCCTACCATTCAACCCGCTCCCGGCTCACGGCCCGGCTATCCTTGGTAAGCGGTCCGGTCGGATCGTAGTCGCGCGGGCGGCAATTTCCGGGGGAGTTATCCATGCGTATGTTACCCAACCTTTTCATGATCGGCGCGCTCGCCGCTTCGGTCCGTTTCGCGCAAGCCAAAGTGCTTACCGTGGCCAAGACCGGCGGCGCCTACGCCACCATCCAGGCGGGCCTGGGCGCGGCGGCTGCCGGGGACACCGTGCTCGTAGCGGCAGGCGTTTACGGCGAGGCGGTCAGTTTCGGGAAATCGGGCAGCGAATCCGGCGGATACATCACCCTTAAGGGCCAGACGGGGGCCATCATCGACGGCACCGGGCTCAAAGGCGATGGCCTGGTTTCCATCTCCTCCAAATCCTACCTGCGCGTTATCGGTTTCGAAGTCCGAAATCTGAAAGGGACGGGTACGCCCATCGGGATCAGCGTGGATGGCGGCGGCAGCCATATCGAGATCCGCGGCAACCAGGTGCACAATATCGAGAATGCCAACGGCAACGCCCATGGAATCGCCTTCTATGGGACTACCGCCACACCGCTCTCGGATCTCATCGTAGACGGCAATGAGATCAGCGCCTGCAAGCTTGGGCAAAGCGAATCCATGGTACTCAACGGCAACGTGGACGGCTTCACGGTTTCGCATAACCTGGTGCATGACAACGACAATATCGGCATCGACTTCATCGGGTTCGAAGGCAATGGCCCCGGGACGCAAGACCAGGCCCGCAACGGCCGCTGCTTCGGCAACCACGTCTACAATATCAGCTCGGCGACCAATCCCACCTACGGCGGCGAGCGTAGCGCCGACGGAATCTACGTGGACGGCGGCAAGGATATCGTCATCGAAGGCAATACCATCGACAATTGCGATATCGGCATCGAGATCGCCAGCGAGCACGGCGGCAAGGCCACTTCCAATATCACGGTGCGAAGCAATTTCGCCTCGCGTTCCTGGCAGGGAAACATCATGGCGGGCGGGTACGCCGCGAGCAAGGGCAGCGCCGAGAATATCTTTATCATCGGGAACACCACCTATGCGGGCCACGACGGGGAATTGATCCTGCAATTCAATTGCAAAGGCGTATCCATCAAGAACAACATTTTCCAGGCGGCCGCGGGCGGCCCCTATATGGAAGGATCCGGTTCGAGTAACACCGGGGTGGTGGCGGACAACAATCTTTACTTCGGGGGCAGCAAAACCTCACCGGGATCCTGGCCCGATGCCCATGCAGTATACGCCGATCCGAAGTTGATCTCACCGCCCGCCAATCTCCATCTTGCCTCCGGTTCCCCGGCCATCGGGGCGGGACTGGTATTGGAGGCCGCCGTGGCAGGGACCTTGGACGTGGACGGGGAAGGCCGCGTAGCGGGCGGCAAACCGGATTTGGGTGCGGATGAATTCGGCGGGGCCACCGCGATACTCCTTCCGGGCGCGGGTACTAGGAGGCGCGGACATTCCTTTCTCGCCCAAGGTAACCGCATTCCGAGGGACGGCTTGGGCCGCCGTGCGCGCGGTCTCGGCCTTTGACGGATCCTTCCCACTCGGGCACGAGAAACAGCCCGAGGGCGGCGGTCAGTCTTCCAGGAGTTTGCGGATGGCCAATAAATCCTTCCGCTTCTCCTTGTCCATCACGGGATAGCCCATCTTGAGGCCCTGCAGGGCTTCCACCACGATGCGCGAGATGATCAGGCGAGCATTGCGCTTATCGTCGGCGGGTACGGCGTACCAGGGGGCGATATCGGAAGCCGTGCCTTCCAGGCATTCCTCGTAGGCCTTCATGTAGCGGTTCCATTGCTTGCGGTCCTCGATGTCGTCGAAGCTGAATTTCCAATTCTTTTCCGGCTTATCGATGCGCGCCAGCAAGCGCTTGCGCTGCTCCTCCTTGGAGATATGCAGGAAGATTTTCACGATGCGGGTGCCGTTGCGGTGCAGATGGGCTTCGGAATCCACGATGGACCGGAAGCGGCCCTTCCACAGGGACTTGGACCGGATTTCCGCTTCCGGGACGCCTTGTTTGGCCAGGAATTCCGGATGGATGCGGGTTACCAGAACCTCCTCATAATAGGAGCGGTTGAAAATGCCGATGCGGCCGCGCTCCGGAAGGCGCACCGTTGTCCGCCACAGGAAATCATGGCGGAGTTCTTCCGAGCTCGGCGCTTTGAAACTATGCACCTGGCAGCCTTGGGGATCGATGCCGGACATGACATGCTTGATGGCGCTGTCTTTGCCGGCCGCGTCCATGGCCTGGAACAGAATAAGCACCGCATGGTTGGCCGAAGCGTATAGCCTTTTTTGGGCCTCACCCATCTGCTCCCGGCCCTCGTGGAGGGCGGCCAAATAGGCCTTTTCGTCGCTATAGTAGGGCTTGATCCGGGTCGGCAATGTCTCGATGTCCACGCTTTCGCCGGCATCGATGCGGAAATCCTCAAGATTGATCTTCATGCAACGAAAGGTAATACCGGATTGACCGTCGGCCCGGCCTCCCGCTAAAATCCCCATACGCCTTTTGTGTACGGAAAGGGCATGGAGGATGTATGGGCAAGGAAGCGCTTTCCCCCGCAAGGATTTCCACCGGAATTATGCTTGCCATGGGAATATCCACTGAGCTCTTCCAGGGCTGCATCGGATCCGACGATGGAGATAGAAAACGCACCGTGCAGGTTAAGCCACGCCTCGTGCGCGCCGAAGGTATAGCGGCCGCGGCCAAGACCGCCACAATTCCCACGGTATCCCTCGAACCGGATCTGCATTGGTCCAGCGGGGTTTCCATTTCCTCGTTGCGTGTACCCATCAAACAGATCAGCCTGCACAGCGCCGCTTTCGATCATGAAGCCGATCTTTATCTCTGCTCCGGATCCAGCGAAGCCTGTCAGGTGGAAATGGCGGGAACCGCCTTCCAGGACGCGCTCAATGCCGCTTCGCGCCAGGTGGAGATGGGCCAATACGATTACGTATTCGTGAAAACCTGCGAGGATTCGGAAGGGGAATACCGCACCGCGCTTACGGGATCTGTGCCCCTGGACGGAAAGACCTGGTATACCAACGCGGCCTCGGTGCTGGACAGCGTCGGACCCGCGGCCCCGGTATCCATTACCTCCCACGGCTGCGGCCGGACTTACACATTGCCCCATCCCCTGCGCATAACCGATAGCCTGGGGGCTTCCGTCGACTTCACCCTGTATTTCGACATCCAGGAACTGGCCTACGCGGCCCTCGGCTCGCGCAAGACCGCGGCGGCCTGGACCCCGGGCAATTGCACCGGCGAACGTCCCGCGGAAACCGACGCCGCCAGTCCGCCTTTCCTGTGCATCGGCTACCCTGAGGTTTCCGGCATCATCTCAGCCGCACCCGCCGTACTTGAGCGATATCGCGTCAACGGCGGCTCGACCATCGGCATGTTCTTCACTGCGGATGATATTCCCCTCGGTGGCTACACCCGTAGGTATTACACCGAAGGGGTACGTATCGAGCCCGGTTTCGATGCGCTGATGGCTCTTCGTAATGTCCGCAAGAACTCCGATGGCACTCTGTTCGTGGACGGATTCGGTCCCGGGGGCCATGCCTACGACACCACCATGAGCGTATTCCGGGCCGCCGCCTTCTCCCGGGCGAATCATACGGGGACCTTTACCACCATGACCGAAGCGACTCTGGCGACCTCGACGGTTGATTACGGGGCCGTGCGCCTGACCCGGTGAATCAAAATCGTTTCATCGTTCAGCGTCGCTCCCGCAAAGCCAAATATTGGCTAGGCGGTATCGCATTGAGTTTGATCGTTGATTTGGTTCTTTTCAGAACCTTCCATGCGAAAATAACCCCGCTGGTAAACCGCATCCAGGCTTCCAGGTCCAGCCACGCAACCTTGCCCGATTCCGGATCGGAGACCGGATCGGGGGCCGAAGGGGCCATGCACGATCAGGAAAAATCGTTGCAGGCCCAAGCGGACGCGCTCCAGGAAGAGATTCGCACCAACCGGGCTCTGGCCGATACCCTGTTGTTACGCGTGAATCCTGCCCAGGCGGAGTTCGAAAATCTGAAGCAACGCCGCGATGCCTTGAATAGGGAGTTGGTGATTCTGAAAAACCGTAAGGATGCCGGAACGGAAATCGATGTGGAGGCATTCAACGACAAGGCACGCGCGTTCAACGAACTGAATGGCTCGGTGGAATCGGCCTATGCCGCTTACTTGGAAGGCTACCACGAATACGAAAACCTGATCCGAAAGGATTCTATCCTGGTCGCGAGATTCAACGTGGAGTTCGCCCGCGGTAAATAGAGAGAGGATAGAAAGAGGACGGAAAAAGAAAGGGCCTCCCGGTTTCCCGAGAGGCCCTTATGGAGCGGGTTAAGAGACTCGAACCCTCGACCTTCTCCTTGGCAAGGAGATGCTCTACCAACTGAGCTAAACCCGCGAGGTTCCGTAGGTTACCTAGGTCTTGTGAACCCCGGTTTCCTTCGAAAAAGGCTGATATATCTTAGAAATCCGACCTGTGGGCGTCAACCCAGCCCCAGCATGTTCTTCAGATCTTCTTCGGAAATAACCTTTACCCCCAATTTATTGGCCTTCTCGAGCTTGGATCCGGCCGCCTCCCCGGCGAGCAGGAAGGAGGTTTTCTTGCTCACCGAATCCGTCGTTTTGCCCCCGGCCTTCTCGATGATTTCCTTGGCCTCGTCCCGGGACCAAGTGGGCAGGGTACCTGTCAGGACGAATATCTTGCCGGCTAATTCTTCGCTGCCTGCGGCGGCCTCGTAGGTCAGGTTGAGACCAGCTTCCTGGAGCCGGGAAATGAATTCCTGGGCGGCCGGTTCGCGGAAGAAATCGAAAATGCTTTGCGCCATGCGCTCGCCGATTTCGTGGATGCCCAGCAGGTCTTCCAAGGTCGCGGACCGTAAGGCATCCAGTGATTTGAAATGCCGGGCCAGTAGGGTGGAAGAAGTCTTGCCGATGAAGCGGATGCCGAAGCCGTGCAGCAGCTTGTCCAGGCCGCGTCCTTTGCTTTCCGCGATGGAAGCGATCACGTTGGCCGCCGATTTTTCCGCCATCCGTTCCAGGTTTTCCAATTGTTCCCGGCGCAGGAAGTACAGATCCGCGGCGGTCTTGATGAGGCCTTCCTTCAGCAACGATTCCACCAGGGCCGGCCCTACGTTTTCGATGTTCATGGCCGGGCGGCTGGCGAAATGCAAGATGGCGCGGGTCACCTGGGCCGGGCAGCGCAGGTTGTCGCAACGCAAGGCGACCTCCTCCTCGTCCCGGGACAGTTCCGATCCGCAAACAGGGCAGGCCGTAGGCGGCTCGATAGCCTGGGCATCTTTGGGCCGTTTGGCTTCCACGACGGAGACCACCTTGGGGATGATCTCTCCGCCCTTCTCCACGATCACGTGATCCTTGAGCTTGAGGCCCAGGCGTTCGATCTCGTCGAAGTTGTGCAAGGTGGCGCGCTTGACCAGGGTCCCTCCCAGCAGAATGGGCTTGAAATGGGCCACCGGGGTAACCGCGCCGGTACGTCCCACCTGGTAGGTGACCTCTTCCAGGGTCGTTTCCACGGCCTCGGTCTTGTACTTGTAGGCGATGACCCATTTGGGGCTCTTGGCGGTGCGGCCCAGCAAAACCTGCTGGCGCAGGTCGTCCACCTTCACTACGGCCCCGTCGATATTGTACGGAAGCCCGTCGCGGATCTTCAACCAGGCATCCGTGATCGCGAAAATGCCGGGAACATCCTTGGCCTTGCCGCGTTTGTCGTTCACTGCGAAGCCCGCCTTCGCCAGCGCTTCCAGGTTGCCCCAATGCGTACCTTTGGCTTCGTCAACGAGAATGGCGTAGGCGTAGAAATCCAGCTTGCGGAGCGCGCTTTCCTTGGGGTCCTTAAGCTTTAGGCTGCCCGCCGCGGTGTTGCGCGGGTTCTGCTGCTCCTTGCCGTACTCCAGCAGGGCGTATTCGTTGAAGGCGCGGAAATTTTCCCGCGTCATGTAGATTTCGCCGCGTACCTCTACGCGCCCCATGGGGAAGGCCGCCGGTAGCTTGTCCGGAATGGTCTTGATGTTGCGCACGTTGGCCGTCACCTCGTCACCGACGGTCCCGTCCCCGCGCGTGACAGCGTAGGCCAGCTTGCGATCCTCGTAGACCAGGCTCATGGCCACGCCGTCGATCTTCAGCTCAACAACGTATTCCAGCGCGGTCGGATCGATTTTCTCCGTCACCTGACGATGCCAATCGGCCAGCTCCTCTTCGGAGTAGGTGTTCTGGATGCTGAGCATGGGGTACTTGTGGGGCACCTTGCGGAAGCCCGGAGTAAGGTCGCTGCCCACCGCGGCCGCGGGGGAATCCGAGGTCGCGAATTCGGGATGGGCCGCCTCGAGCCGTTCCAGTTCCTTGACGGCCATATCGTAGTCCCCATCGGACATGGGAGATCGGCCGTGCCGGTAATACTGCTCGTTGGCGTCCGCGAGCTTGGCCCGCAACGCTTCCATCCGCTTCCGTAGCTTGTCGTCGCTCATAATGGTCACGCCAATAAATACTATTTTCCGGGTTGCTTGGAAGCCAAAGGACGGAGCCCCATGACCCCGAAGACATTGCTTGACCTGGTCGGTAATACCCCCATGGCCGAGCTGAGGCGCATCAATCCCAATCCCAAGGTCAAGGTCTTCGCGAAGCTGGAAGGCAATAATCCCGGCGGTTCGGTCAAAGATAGGCCCGCCCGCTCCATGATTCTCAAGGCGCTGGAGCGGGGAACGCTGAAACCGGGCATGAAACTGATCGAGCCCACCAGCGGCAACACCGGCATTGCCCTGGCCATGATAGCGGCCGTATCCGGTTTCGAGATGCATCTGGTGATGCCGGAGAGCGCGACCGCCGAACGGGTCAAGACCATGCGGGCCTACGGGGCGGTGGTGTATTTGACGCCCGCGGAAACGGGCATGGAAGGCACCATCGATTACGCCCGTGCCAAGGTGGCCCAGGGCGGCTTCCACATGCTGGATCAATTCTCCAATCCGGACAATCCCCTGGCGCATTACGAGACCACGGGCCCGGAAATCTGGCGCGACACCGAAGGCGGCATCACCCACTTCGTTTCCAGCATGGGAACCACCGGCACCATCATGGGGGTCTCGCGTTATCTGAAGGAGAAGAACCCCGCCATCCGCATCGTCGGTGCCCAGCCCACCGACGGGTCCTGTATCCCCGGCATCCGCCGTTGGCCCAAGGAATACCTGCCGAAGATTTACGAGAAGGAACGGGTGGACGAGATCGTGGATGTGAGCCAGGCCAACGCGGAAAACACGACCCGGGATCTTTCCCGGAAGGAAGGCATCTTCGCCGGCATATCCTCCGGCGGCGCGGTGTACTGCGCCTTCGAGGTGGCCAAGCGCCTGGAATCGGGGATCGTGGTGGCCATCATTTGCGATCGGGGCGATCGCTACTTGTCGGGGTCGGTGTTCGCCTAGAGCGGGTCGTCGCCGGCGCCTGGCCGCACCGGCGCGCGCGGGGCCGAGGTGTCGGGACCCACGATGCCGCCGTCCTCAAGATGCCGACCGGGCCAACCGCCTCCGAAAAGCTTCTGCAAGAGCATTTCCTTCATGCGTGCCACTTGCTTGGTCATATCCACATGCACGGTCTGCTTGATGGCTTGGTTCACCACGATATCTCCCATCCAGGTATGCACGTATGCGTCGCCGACGATGGTGAAGGCCGCATCGGTCTGGGACCAGATGCCCGGAGGCAGCCGCTGCCACAGCGTATTGGGGATGTCCAAGGTGGTTTCCGAGATCAGGGAATCCCCCGGCGGTACCTCGTGCTCTTGGGGATTGGCCCCCGTCAGCATGGTATCCGCCTCGTGCACCAGCGCGTAGCGCAGGCGCGTGAGGGTAACCGGCTTGGCATTGGGGTTGGCCACGCCAACCGTCAGCTTCCAATGGCTGGCGGCCCCATCCACGCCGATGAAATCGAGTTTATGAAAGCTGTATTTGCAGGCTTTGACCCCTTGGGTCCCGTGCCAAAAGCAGCCGGTGAACGCCAGAAGGAACAGTCCGATTGTTATCCGGTTGACATGGGTTCGCATGGCGAATAACATACTCATTTAAACGTGGAGCAGGCGCGTTTGCCATCCCGGGAATACTACCTCAACGCCGATTTCGATATGTCCCTGAGCGGGCGTCCCTCGCTCTTGGAAACCGCCGATCCAACCTATGTGCATGAGATGGCGTGGCATTTCGCTTTCGCATGCGGGGAAGGCGACAGCCTTATCGTGCATAAGCCCTTCCCGCACGATTTCCTGGAATATATCCGAGGCAAAGGGTTGATGTTGCCGCGTGCCGTACCGCATCCGGAGTTTTCCCCGGAAGCGGAATTCACGCCCTTCGGATGGAATGCCCATGCCGAATCATTGGCGGCCCGTTACCGCAATCCCTCCGCCCACGCATCGCTCGAGCGGGTACGGGCCGCGAATTCCCGCGAATACGGTCTCAGGGCGGAACAGGAAGTTCCCGCGGCCGGAGGTTTATGCGGTATGCCCTTCGATCGGCTGGAGACGTTGGCGGCATTCCTGGCCGGGCAGGAGAGGCCGGGAGGGTGGGTCGCCAAAGCCGCCCACGGGTACGCGGGAACCGGCAACCGACGTGTCCCTTCGGGTGACTTGGCCAGTGAGGACCGCGATCGTCTCGTGCCCCTTTTCGAAAACGGCGGCATGGTGGTAGTGGAACCCTGGCATACGCGACTCATCGATATGGCGACATTGTTTACCGTCACCCGGGAAGGTAAGGCGGATCGGCTTCGCGGGCATACGCTTCTCAATTCGCGGGATGGGGCATTCCTGGGCGTACGCATCGCGGCGGACGGTTTACCGCCCGTACGCTGGCGGGATGCGCTTTTCAACACGGCCGCGCAAGTGGCGGAGAGCCTGCACGGGACGGGTTATTTCGGTCCCGTGGGCATGGACGCTTATCTGTGGCAATCCCCCGATGGCGAACGCCTGCGTCCCATGGTCGACATCAATGCGCGCTTGTCCATGTCCCTGCCGGCCCATGGCCTGGCCGCCCGGTTGCCGGGCCGATGCGTTGAATGGACTTGGAGCAAACCCCGTAAACTTCGATTGCCCGCGGATTATGCCGCGCTGGACGCAGCCTTAGGCGCGGCCGCCTTCGCTGCAGGCAGGGAAGAGGGTATCTTGGCGGTTTCCCCCGTGTTTCTGGAGAACGCCCGTCCCAAGCGTATCGGCTTCGCGTTGATCGCCAAAGACGAACGCGGCCTTGAACGGTTGCGCGCCGCTTTCGCGGCTTCCCTGGGGCGTAAATGATGCGCCTGCTCGTGATCGCCGGGCCAACCGCGACCGGTAAGACGGCCTTGGCCGCCGAACTGGCCCATCGCCTGGGAACCGAAGTGATCTCCGCCGATTCGCGCCAGGTCTATCGAGGTCTCGATCTGGGGACGGGAAAGGATCTCGAGGAGTATCGCCGCTTCACGCCTGCGGTGCCTTACCGTCTCATCGATATCGCCGACCCCAGGGAAACCTACAGCCTGTTCCACTACCAGCGGGATTGTTATGCGGCATTGGAAGCGGCGGCCTCCGGCGGGCGCGCGGCGGTGGTGGCGGCCGGCGGCACCGGGATGTACCTGGAAGCGGTCTTACGGCGATACCGCATCGCCAATGTCCGCGACAACCCGGGTCTACGCGAAGCCCTGGCGCACAAGACCCGGGAGGAACTGGAGAGGCAGCTTCAGGCCGCCGATCCCGGATTGGCGGCCCGTACCGATCTCAGCAGCCGGAAACGCATCATACGCGGATTAGAGATCCATGCCGCGTCCCTGCTCAGCACGGTGGAATTCAGCCGGGAGCCCGGCATCGAAATCCCTTACCGCGTATTCGCGACGCGCTGGGAACGCTCGGCGTTGCGCGCCCGCATTGATGCCCGTCTGCAAGAGCGTCTGCGCGCCGGTCTGGTGGAAGAGGTCGAGGGATTATTGGCAGCGGGGATAACCCGGGCGCGCATGGACGTGCTGGGGATGGAGTACCGGGAAATCGCCGCTTTCCTGGCAGGCGAGAAGTCGCGGGAAAAAATGGTCGAGGATTTGCGGCATGAGATCCACATGCTGGCCAAACGCCAGGAAACCTGGTTCCGGGGCATGCCCGGTCGGGGAATTCCAGTGACCTGGCTGGATGCCGGGCAGGGAGCGGATGCCGTACTGGAACAATGGGAAAACGCGGGAGGGATGGAATGAGGAAATCGCAAGGGCCCCGGGAATTCGCGGCGGCTTTGATCATGAACGAAGAGGATGAATTGCTGCTGTTGCGGCGATCGCCGAGCGTAATCCGTTGGCCGGGGAAATGGGGCATCGCCGGCGGTGGCCTCAACGCGGGCGAATCGCCGGCTTCAGGGTTGCGCCGGGAGCTTCGCGAAGAGCTGGGCCGCGACGTACGTATCCGTATGCTGCGCGGTCCGGAAACCCTCAAAGCCATCGGCGGCTACGGGGGTTGCATTCATCTTTGGCACGCGCTGTGGGTGGACGGGAATATCCGCTTGAGCGAAGAGCATACCGAGTGGGCGTGGGTGGGAAGGGAAGTCTTCGGGCGCCTCGACGTGATGCCCGGAGTCAGCCAGGATTTGGACCATTTCGGTATCTGGGGCGCACGCGCCGACGGGCGGCTATGACTATATTTGATGGGAAGAAAGGGACGCGATGCCCACTGATTTTTCCCTAGCGCGCCGTGCCGGCGGCGCCGCCCGGACCGCCGCCCTGCTTTCGCTAGCGCTCGGCCTCTTCGATTGCGAACGCACCGCCGTCTACGCTCCCAAGGCCCCGGACTCGGCGCATTTCCGCGTCTTCCATCTCGGCACCTATTCTTCCAAGCTGGACGAGGAAAAGGAAGTCGAAGGCACCATCTTCCAGACCACTCTCGCATACGACCTCGAGAAGCAGGGACCGGGCTGGACCCTTTCCCGGAAACTGGATACCATGGTGGCCCGCGGCTACCACAAGCTGTCCATGCCCCACGAGCTGGAGAAGAAAATCGAGCTACGCCTTACCCTCGATTCCGGTTTCATGCCTGCGCGCATCGACGGCTACGATTCCCTGATCCCCGTACTCGGACGCATCCAGCAGCGCGAGGACTTCCGCAAGCAATTGCTGGCCGCCTCGGATACCGCCCGCTACCGCGCCGAGTGGCGCGACTGGTGGCGCATGGAACGCTTCCTGCCTCGCGGCATCAAGCTCGAGGCCCGTCAGCCGCTTTCGGCGGAAGCCTTGAACAAAACACTGGAAACGTTGCACATCGATTCGGCCCGCTTCGATGGTCCACGTCCCCGTCTGCGCAAGTCCTGCCTGGATTTCACCCTCAACTACCATCGTACCGATTCGCTTTCCTTGCTGATGGAGCAATTCTTCTTCTCCAACGTCCAGAACCGGAAGTACCGCAAGTACACTTGGGGACGCTCCGTCATCAGCGGCGTATTGCAGTATTCCGTGGAGACCAAGACCGGATTGCCGTGCTTCCAATCCAAGACGGAAAGCTCGGATCTTACGCTGGAGCTCAAGGCGGAAAAGGTCGAAACGCCGATCCACCTTTACCGGTATGAAGAAGACATCTACGAATACTAGGCGTCTACTCCGGCTACCCGCCCTCGCCGCATTATTGATCCTTCCCTCCGGCTGCGCGTTCACCGAATACGGCAATCGCATCAACCAGGAACAGTTGGAAATCGCCCGCTTGGAGGACAAGCGGCATGATCTCGAAACCGAATACATCATCGTTATGAACAATCTGGAACTGCATCCCGATGAGGATCGGCTGATCAAGGAACGCGACCTGGTGCGCGGTAAACTCATCGACCTATCCGCCAACCTGAATGAAAAGCGGAAGCTGCTCGATCAGTCTTTCCGTGAATGGGAACAGAAGATCGTCCAGGAGAAGATCGAAAAACAGATGATCGATCAAGAGGTCAAGGAGAACGAAGGCAAGAACGAGGACGAGGAATTCCAAAACAAATGAAACTCCCGCTAACCGGACTTTTGATCGCAATGTTATCGCTGTCCGCACTGGCGGGCGCGCCCGCACCCATACCCGGCATCAATCCGGACGGTTCCCTCGACAAGCAGGTGGTCAGCAAAGCCTATTTCGAAGGCGATTTCCCGCCCGTCCAGAAGGCCTTGGAAACCTTCCTCAAGAAGTCCAAGTCCATGAGCCGGGACGATTCCATCTACACCTATAAGTATCTGAGCGTTATCTATGCTTCCGAACCCGCCTCGCGGGCGAGGGCGGAAAGCTTCATGTTCCAGTTGATCCGCATGATGCCCACCATCGATCTTATTGATCTGTATATCTCCGACAACATCGAAGCCATATTCGCCAAAGTCAAGAACGACTATGATCGCTTCAACAAATCGCAGGACAAGCCCGCGCCGCAGGTAAGTCCTACGCCCGAACCCGCGCCGGTCGCGAAAGCGCCGGCCCAGGAGCTCGCCCCCGTGGCCCATGCCCCCGCTACCGCCTGGAAAACCTACGCCATATGGGGTACCGTAGCCGGGGTCGGTGCCGGTGTCGCCCTCTATTTCGCCTTGGCCGGCGACGCATCACCGGCCTCTACCGCCGAGACACCCCGGCCCGTAAAGGTTCAAGTCATCACCCCGGGAGAAGGCGAATGACGATGCGGTTGCGGCTCTTCGCGCTCCTGGGCCTTTGGCTCCTGGTCGCCTGTACCGGATCGCCCTCCACGCCGGTTCCGGAGGGATTCTCCGTCCAGTTCGTGCTGAAATCCGTTCCCGAGAATCTGCCCCTGGATCGCCTCGACATCCGGATTACGGTGGGGGACACGGGCAAAGCCCAAGCGCTTTCCGTGGATTTGCGCACCGGCGTGAGCACGGCCGATGTGCAGGCGTTTCCCGGGGAAAAATACAAGTTGGATTTCGTCTTGTATTCCAAAGGCATCGAAATCGGGAAGGGCGAGGCCAAGGGCAGCTTCGCCAAGGACATGTCGATAACCCTGGAGCCGGTGTGGAACCGTGACAGCGTGGCCACGGTCAAGGCCCGCCTGGACGATAGGCGTGTTCTGCCCGCGTATCTTCCCTCGGCTTACGCGGTCGCGCGCACGGGGCTGGGGTTCAACATTGAATTGGACTCTACGGCGGGAATCACTTACCGATGGTGGATCCGCCTGGGGGATAGCGTCATCGCCGAAGGGGACGGCCGGAAACTCGCATGGACTCCGGGAGATTCCCTGGCCGGGTTGAACGTATCCGTAAAAATCCACGCCCGCAGCGGGGATACCATAGTGGAGCGCATCATCTGGGACGTCACCATCATCGGCAAACCCGCCGTCCGCCGTCTCGCGCGTATGGTGACAACGCGCAAGCCGGGCGATGCCACCGGGTCCACCACCCTCTACCGGTACACTTCCCTGGGTCGTCTCGATTCCGCCATCGTCTATGACAGTACCTTGGTACCGGCGCGGAACCCTACGGCCGGCTCCGCATACGGCTACGACGGATCAGGTCGGCTGGTGAAAGTCCATTCCTGGTCGGCGACCGCGGGTGACCTCGACTCGTTGCTTTCCTGGTCCCAAGACGATCGGTTGTCGAGCGTGGAAGTCTCGCAAGCCGGCGCCGTGCTTTCCGACTCCATGATCTACTCCGGCACGGTACTGGCATCCATCAAGACTTATGTTTCGGGTTCACTGGTGCGCGAGCTGGTGCGGGTTACGGGAAAGGATTCCGCTTTTGACGCGGTAACCGTGGATTCCATTTTCGCCCGAACCGGTGGCAAGTCCACCCTTGATCGAGTCGTACGCAGCGGATACAAATCCGGGCAACTTTCCGAAGCCACCGTACTTATCCCCAAAACCGAAACGGCACCGTTCCGGACGGAACAATTCCGGTATAACGCCCTTGGCGCTTTGGCATTGCGGCTCTTGTATTCCGAAGGGGTTTCGCGGACCTTGGAACTATCCGAAACCTTCCGGTACGATTCCCTGGGCTTGCTCCGCAGGTCCGTGGTCAAAGACGAAATCATGGGGGATACCTTGCGGACCCTGGAATACGCTTATGCTCCCGTGGCCGGCAAGCTCGCCGCCAACGCCCCGCTTCCCGACTGGCATTCCCACACTTTGGCAGCCGGTTTCCGGTTGCGACCGGAGTAATCCATGCGACTATCCCCGAACCTTCGGCATCTCGTACTGACGTTGTCAGTGATCGGAACCGCAATCGGTACCGCAAAGGGAGGCGTCCTCGAAACCCCCTTCACGCCATTCAAGGATGGCTACGCGGATCCCTCCAGCTGGATCGGGAACTCGCGCACCCTGGTGGTGCGTGCGGGAGCGACCAAGGCCTGGATCAGCCACGCGCTGGCCGACGGGGCGGGCGATGGCCTGGTCAAGGCAAGGTTGGCCATCTACGTAAAGGACGTGGTCCGCGACGGTAACCTGAAGGTTTCCCTGGCCACGGGCCTCAATTATTTGGAAAGCCAGACGCGCTTCGATTACCTCAAGGCCAAGCCGGATACCATCGCAAGCGTCGCCATCGGGGCGGCCGCGAATGCCGAAACCATCATCTCCATTCCCCTGGGCGAGGCGTTCCTGAAAAGCGTGCGGGAGGGCAGTTTCGCGGGCCTGGTGCTGGAAGGCACCGGTGGACTGGATGCGGAGATCGGGGCCCTGGAGGGCTCGCATGGAGCCATCCTCTATCTGGGATACACATCTTCCACGGGTACGGGCACTGCCCCGGTGGAGAGCGTAGCGGCCGCCCTCGCGGCCAAGTACGCGGATCAGCTTCGCGGATCTACCGGTTCCAAAGGCGATGCCGGTAGTACCGGCCTTAAAGGGGACAAAGGGGACAAAGGGGACAAAGGCGATACCGGACCCGCGGGCGTAAAGGGCGATCAGGGGACCTCGGGCATTCCCGGCGATCAGAGCCTGGTCTTCAATCTGCTCCAGGACCGCGGCTATCGGGCCTATTACCCTTTCGATAAACTTTTCAAGGATTCCACCCTGGACTTGTCAGGGAACGGCAATACCCTCAAGTTTTCGGATAACGTGCTCAAGGTCAAGGTGGCCGACGGCGATTCGGCCCTGCAATTGGTGGGAACGGGCTACGCGGTGGCGAAGAATACCCTTTCCTTGAACCCCTACCGCGAAATCACGCTGTCGGCGAAAGTATCCTTGTCCACGGAAGTCCCCGCGCTGGACACGCAGATCGTCATACGCAAACCGAATCAGTACGAGTTGGCGGTGATCAAGAACAAACTCAAGATGCGCATCCATGCCGTTGGCAGCGATACCGCCTGGATCGGGGATGGGGATGTGCCCTCGGGGGCATGGGCCACCATCCAGGCCACCTACGACGGGAAATCCCTGCGCGGTTTCGTCAACGGCAAACTCACCTTCTTCCAGCCCTACAGCTACGGGCCGCTGGCTCTGGACAGCACGGATCTGTACGTGGGCGGTCCGGTCGCGGGCAGCAATGGACTCAAAGGCATGCTAGACCAGGTGAAGGTGCTCTCCTACGCCATCGCATCGCCCGATTCCCTGGCCCTGGTGCCCGGTCGCGCGACCATGCTGCAATTGTCGGCGGATTCGGTTACCGGCCTGGCGACGCGGCTGGGAGCCAAGGCCAACCTGGCGGGAGCGGCTTTTACCGGTAACGTCAGCGTTACGGGGGCGGGTCCGGCAGGCACCGGCGCTCTTGAGGTGGTCAGCAACGGAATGGTCTTGCGCGGCAATCCCGGCGGCGGTCCCAGCCCCCAGATCAAGCTGATGAAGGTCGGTACCACCGATTTCTTCGGCAGCCTGATGGCGGATGACAATACCAGCACCGTCCGTCTGCTCAACAGCTCGGACCAGGGCGTTACCGTTACCAGCGCGGGCAAAGTCGGTATCGGAACCTACGCGCCGGCGGAGATGTTGGAAGTGGCGGGAAAGATCAAAGCAACCAACATGTTGGATGTAGCGAGTTTGCACGCCTGGTTGTCCAACGCGGCGGACTTTGCGGCCCCGGTGGTCAATGCGAGCCAGATCAACCTCAAGTATACCACCATCAAGCAGAATTCCGATGCGACGGTTTTCGCGCCCCAGGCCGATGGAAGCATTACCATCCTCAAGGCCGGCGTCGTGAATATGCATGCGGGCTACGATGTCGTCAGCCGGTCCACCGGGGCGGTCTATGCCACCATCGTCGCTTACGTGAATACGTCCGCAATCGCGAATTCCCTCGTGCATTCGATCAATGCCACCACGCCCTATTGGCAAGAATGCGAGGTGTCGGCGGTATGGAAGGTTTCGGCCGGGGATGCCATCGTCTTCAAGGCCATTCCTGATCCGATTGGCCTCATCGATAACGGCATATGGTCGACGATGAGCCTTACCTGGACCGGCGTCCCCTGATCAAATCCCGTACGTGCGGCGCGTATTCTCCCGCGCCGCCGCGTACACGGTTCCCACTTCCACGCCTTTCAACTCCGCGATCTTGGCCGCAATGAACGGGATGTGCCCCGGATGCGCCGGCTTCCCGCGATGGGGGATAGGCGCCAGGTAGGGCCCATCGGTTTCAAGCAGGATCCGATCCAAAGGCGTGGCCTTCGCGATGCCCTGCAGCTCCAGCGCGTTCTTGAAGGTCACGATACCTGTGAATCCCAGGCACAGGTTGGGAAAGGACGCCAGCAGGCGTTCCGCCATCCCCGGGGAGGAGGTAAAACAATGCACGTGGATCTTCCAATCGCGCGGGGCCTCGCGCTCCAACAGCTCCAGGGTATCCTCTTCCGCTTCGCGGGTATGGATGATAAGAGGTTTGCCCAGCGCCACGCCCTGGCGGATTTGCCGGGCAAAAACCTCGCGCTGCTCTTCCCGGGGAGAAAAGTCGTAATGGTAGTCCAAGCCGATTTCGCCCCAGGCCAGGGCTTTGGGATGGCTCAAGGCACCCTGTAGCCGGGCTTCCAACTCGGGACCATACGCTTTGGCGTCATGGGGATGGATCCCGAAGGCGCCGTATACCTGGGGCTCGTCCAGGACGGCCAGGGCCGCTTCGATGGAATCGGGCGCGCAGGAAATGGTGATGCAACCGGCGAATTCCGGGGGAAGGCATTGCGCCCGGAAAGAATGGAAATCGGGAAGCCCTAACTTGGCCAGGATCATGTCGAGGTGGCAGTGGGTATCGATGAATTCCATTCCAGAAAGATATATTTATCCCCTATGGACATCGCCAAACGCCTGGCCGAGTTGGGTTTGCAGCTTCCTCCCATCCCCAAACCCCAAGGGTCCTACGTGCCTGCGGTGCGTAGCGGAAACCTGGTTTTCGTGGCCGGGCAATTGCCCATGCGCGAGGGTCAACTCACTTGCAAAGGCAAGGTGGGGCGGGACGTGGACGTGGAGCAAGCGCGCGCCGCCGCGCGCATCTGCTTCCTCAACGCCATTGCCGCCTTGGCTAGCGCCGGAGTGGATCCCGGTCAGGTAACCCGCGTGGTACGTCTGGGCGGATTCGTGCAATGCGTGGACGGATTCTCCGAGCAGCCCAAGGTCATCAACGGCGCCTCGGACCTTTGCCGCGATATCTACGGCGACATCGGCGCCCATGCCCGGGCCGCGGTGGGCGTCAACGCTTTGCCTTTGGATGCCGCGGTGGAAATCGAAGCGGTATTCGAAGTAGCCCTCGCGGCCAACGTGACCGCCGCGCCCGGATCCTCCGTTTGATACTGCTGATTTTCCCCTTCCAGGCCGAACTGGATGCCTTTCTGGGAGGCGCGGGTTCCGGGACTTCCGGGGTGGCGCGCACGGAAACCAAGGTGCGGGGACAAAGGGTTTTCCAGGTCGAATCCGAACCGGATTGGCGCTTGGCCGTATGCGGACAGGGAAAGGTGGAAGCCGCCCTCGCTTGCCAGATACTGACGGACGCGCTCGATCCCCGCGCCCTCATGCTATTGGGTTCGGCCACCGCTTTGGACCCCGCCCTGCGGGTTGGGGACATCGTGCTGGCCGATCCTGGCATTGAGTGGGATTTCGACGCCGATAAGCCACCGGAGTTCCGGCCGCGCCGTCCCTTCCCGGAACCGCGCTGTGTCCTCACCGGGCCCATCCTATCAGGGGACAAAGACGTATTCGATCCGGCGCTGAAGGCCGAACTGCGGGAACGCTACGGTGCCAAGGCTTTGGCGTGGGAAGGGGCGGGATTCCACCGCAGCCTGCGCCGCAGCGGCAAGACCGGGTGGGAAGTCAGGGTGATCACGGAAGAGGCAGGTGAGGGGCGGCTCTCGCTCGCCCAATTGAAGGAGCGCATGGCGATGGATTTCCCGGCCTTGCGTCCGGTGGTCCGCGCCGCGCTGCTTTGATCAACCGTCGGTTTGATCAATCGTAGGATTGATCAACCGTAGGTTTGATCAGCAGAATTGTTCGAAGGCTTCCACCATTTCGGCGGCGATGTCTTCAGCACTGCGACCGGAGATATTGTGCCGCTCCAGCATGAACGCCACTTCGCCGTCCTTCATCAACGCGATCTGCGGGGAAGAGGGCTGATAGCCCACGAAATAGGAACGGGCCCGGGCGGTGGCCTCGGCATCATTGCCCGCGAAAACCGTGATTGAGGTTTCCGGAAGCTTCTTGTTCTGCATCGCCAAGGTAACGGCGGGACGCGCATTGGCGGCCGCGCAGCCGCATACCGAGTTCACAACCACCAGGACCGTGCCCTTGTTTTCCTTGAGCACCTTATCGACTTCGAGTGCGGAGCGGGTTTCCTTGATCCCGAGATCAGTCAATTCTTCGCGCATCGGGGCGACCATGGTTTCATCGTACATCATATCAGGTTCTCCATTTTCCTTATAATATAGCATTCCGGGTCATCCGGGCCTGCGTGCGCGCCGGCCGGCTTTGGGAAGTTTGGACCAATAGGGGCCGGCTACGCCGGTTTCTTGGATGTTACCGCGCCCAGCGGCGGCCCGAAAGGTCCGCGTTGACGGGGGAATAGAGCATGCGGCCATCCAGGCCGAGCGAAAGCAGGGGAAGGGGAGAGCGATTGCGGGCGGGCGGCGCTACGAGCGCGTTACCGCTTTCGGGAAGGCGATGGACCGCCCATAGCAGGCAGGCGCGCATCAGCTTTTCCAGCAGCGCATAGCCCTTGTCGGGCGTCGGCGTCAGTTGATCGATATTATGCCCGATTCCCACGTAGACCATGCGCCCCCCTTCGGGATAGGTGCGATACCACATGATCGGGTGGTCGGTGCCCATGAAGGCCCCTGGCGTAAAGGTTTTCTCGTCCAGGCTGTATAGGATATGGATGCCCGGATTCAGGCGCGGGTTGATGCGCCAACTGTACCATTCATCCGTCAGTTGCAGGTGCGCGGGCCATCCGGCATGGACAAGAATGGGATGGGTCGCGGCATCCTGACCCGGCTCGACGTCAAGCGAGGCGGTCAAGGTGGAGGAATGCTGGCTGTTGGTGGCGCCCATATAGGCGACGTAGTCAGGCCAGGTATCGCTTACATCCCCGGCAGCATGCATGCCGACATAACCGCCTTTACGCGCGTAGGCGAGCCAAGCGGAGCGTTGGGAAGAATCCATGATGGTGCCGGGATGGGTGGCGTTGTTCCACAGCACGGCCGCGTAACGGTCCAGGTTCACCCGCGTGAAGACCTGGGTCACGCTGCTGGTATCGATATCAATGCCTTCTTCGGCGGCGAGCTTTAACCAGATCGTATTGATATAGGGAATGCTGGCATGGACGAATCCGCCGCATCCGAAGAAGACCAATACACGCGGCTTGGCAGCCTGCGGGTATCCCGGCTGGGCGCATGCCAGGACCGCCGCCAATGCCACCGGCATGAAACGCGATGCCTTGGAAACCACATCCCCTACCAGAATCCCCATAGGGATAGTGTAAGGAAAGGGATTCGGAAAAAAGGGTATTAAATCGGCATCCTACGGGACGCCCACGGGGAGTAGCCCTCCCAGGCGGTCTGACAGGCCGAGATCTGGGCCGCCTTACGGTCTTTCTTATGCGCGGTATCCTGCCGGGGGAGCAGGCCGAAGTTGAAATTCATGGGCTGGAAATCGGGATTGGGATCGGTAAGCTGGCGCGTCAACGCGCCCAGGCAGGTTGCTTCCGGCCAGACCGCGGATGATTCACCGCGCAATTCGGCGAGCATCTGGGAGGCGGCGTACATACCGGTCCCGATGGCCTCGGTATAACCTTCGGCGCCGGTCAATTGGCCCGCGCAGAAAATACGCGTGCCTTTGATGCGCAGCGAGGGTTCGAGAACTTGGGGGGAATTGAGGAAGGTGTTGCGATGCATGGCGCCGAAGCGGGCGAAGGCGGCTTCCTTCAAGGCCGGCACCAGGGAGAAGATGGTTTTCTGCGTGCCCCATTTCAGGCGCGTCTGGAAGCCTACCAGGTTATACAGGCTGCGTTGCTTGTTTTCGGCGCGCAATTGGATTACCGCGTAGGGGTTCTTGTCCGTGCGCGGATCGCGCAGGCCGATGGGCCGCATGGGACCGAAGCGCAGGGTTTCCACGCCGCGGCGGGCCATCTCCTCGACGGGCAGGCAGCCCTCGAAGAGCTGGCCCTTTTCGAAGGGCTTGGGCTCGACCGTGTCGGCCGCGCGCAGGGCCTCCACGAAAGCGAAATAGGTTTCCTTGTCGAGCGGGCAGTTCAGGAAGTCGGGCTCCTGGCCCTTATCCCACCGGTTCTTGGCGAAGCACTGATCCAGGTCCAGACTGTCCAGCTCGACCACGGGCGCGATGGAATCGAAGAAGTACAGCCGTTCCGATCCGATCAAGGCGAACAGGGCCTGGGTCAAGCGATCGGAACTAAGCGGGCCGGTGGCGATGATGGTCGATTGCGCGGGATCCAGTTCCACGGCTTCTTCCCGGACCAGTTTGATGCGGGGATGGCTGCCGATGGCGCGCTCGACCGCCGCGGAAAAGACTTCGCGATCGATGGCCAGGCTTTCCCCGGCGGGAACCCTGGCTTCTTCGGCCAGGGCCAGCAGGCGCGAGCCGTAATGCCTAAGCTCAGCCTTGAACAGGCCATGGGCCGAGGTGAGGGCCAGGCCCTTGAAGCTGTTGGAGCAGACAAGTTCCGCCAGGTTGCCGGTTTTATGCGCCGGGGTGGAAACGCGCGGACGCATCTCCCATAATTCGACATCGAGGCCGGCATCGGCCAATTGCAGGGAGGCTTCGCACCCGGAAAGGCCGCCGCCGATGACGCGTACGCTCAATGGCTCGAACCCAACCCCTGCATTTCCAGGATTTCCGTGAAGGCGCGCAGTGCCATCTTGGCGATTTGCGCGCGCGTGGCCGGCAGGGAAGTGAGGAAGGCGCAATTCTCGATGAGCATCTCCAGTTGGGGCGGCCCGATGAGGCCGAGCCGGTACAGCTCGAGCAGGTAATCGTAGGCTTCGATGGAAATGAATTCCCGCTCCATGGGATGCAGGACGCGGATCTTGACGGGAGTGGTGCGGCTCTGTTCCGCTTGGGAGGTGACCCAGGAGACCAGCGCATCCGCCGTGGTCTTATTGAGCCCCAGCTTGCGCAAATCCTCGGCCAGGCTGTCCCATTCCGTCGACAAGGCTCCCGCGGCGGCCCCGTTCGCGTATGCGCCGCCCTGTCGCTCCGCCTTCATATGCAGCAACAGCGAGTCGAAGATCTTGGTTTGCAGTTGGGGGTTGATATCGATCATGCTTTGCTCAGTGCCGGAAATGCCGCGTCCCCGTGAAAACCATGGCCACGCCCAGCTTGTCCGCGGTCGCGACCACGTCGACGTCCCGCAGGGATCCACCGGGCTGGAGGATGTATTTGATGCCGCCATCATGGGCCGCCACCACATTGTCGTCGAAGGGGAAGAAGGCGTCCGAGGCCATGACGCATTTGGACAGTGCTTGCTGGACGTAGGCGTCGGCTGCGGCGCCTTTGCGCTCGGCCTCGCGCTTGAGGTTTTCCCGCGCCCGCGGTTGGCAGAGCTTGAGATTGGAATCGATCCGGTTCGGCTGGCCGGGACCCATGCCGATCAAGGTGAAGCGACCGGGCGCGTATTCGTGCCCGATGACGATGGCGTTCGATTTCACGTGCTTGCAGGCTTTCCAGGTGAACTGGGCCAAGGCCTTAAGGGATTCGGGCAGCTTGGCGACGGTGGGGGATTCCCATTTGCGGTTGAGCTCCACGTCCCGATCCTGTACCAGCATGCCGCCCAGGATATGCTTGTAAACCTTGCGATCGGAGGCGGGCTCCAGCCTGCCGATGTCCAGCAGGCGGATGTCCTTGCTCTTCTTCTGCAGGTATTCCAGCGCGTCGGGGGCGAACCCGGGCGCGATGAGCAATTCCACGAAGCGGCCCTTGAGCTTCTCCGCCGTGGCCAGGTCCACTTGGCGCGTCACCGCGATTACCGATCCGAAAGCGGAAACCGGATCGCCTTCCCAGGCGGCCTCGAAGGCCTCGGCCAGGGTGGCGCCCGTGGCGTAGCCGCACGGGTTCATATGCTTGATGATGGAGACGGCAGGGTCGCCTTGCAGTTCGCGCGCCGATTCCAATGCCGCGTCCGCGTCCACCAGGTTATTGAAGCTCAGTTCCTTGCCATGCAATTGCTTGGCCGAGCCGATATTGGGTTCCTTCCCCGTGCGCGCATCCTTCTCCAGGAAGAACATGGCCTTCTGGTGATCGTTCTCGCCGTAGCGCAGGGTCTTGCCTTCCACGAAGGACAAGCGCAGGGAAGGCGACTTGGCCAGGGCGCCGGAGAGGAATTCGTCGATGGCGGAATCGTAATCCGCGGTATGGCGGAAAACCTTCAGGGCCAGGGCCTGGCGGGTGGCGGGGGAGGTGTCCCCTTCGCGCTGGAGCTCGGCCAGCACCTGGGGGTAGTCCACCGGATCGCAGGCCACGGTGACGAAGCGGTAGTTCTTGGCCGAGGAGCGCAGCATGGCCGGCCCGCCGATGTCGATGTTCTCGATGGCATCCTCGAGCTTGACGTCGGGCTTGGCCACGGTCTCGCGGAAAGGGTAGAGGTTGACGGCAACGATGTCGATGGCTTCGATGCCGTTCTCGCGCATTTGTTGCTGATGCTCGGCGCTGTCGCGCACGCCCAGCAAGCCGCCATGGATGCGCGGATGCAAGGTCTTCACGCGCCCATCCAGGATTTCCGGCGAACCGGTATGCTCCGAAATGGCGACCGCCGGAATGCCCTTGTCCTTCAGGAACTTCAAAGTCCCGCCCGTGCTGAGTATGCGCACGCCCAACGCGTTCAAGCCTTGGGCGAATTCGAGCAATCCTGTCTTATCGGATACGCTCAGGAGGGCGGTCTTCTTCAAGGCGCGGCGCTCCGGAGTTGCCGAAGCAACTCCACGCTCCGCGCTTTTATCGGCGTCAATCACGAAATTCCTTTCCGGTCAGGAGCTTGTAGGCTTCCAGGTATTTGCGGCGCGTGTTGTGGACCACGTCCTCGGGCAATGCGGGTCCGGGGTAGGTCTTTTCCCAATCCAACCCGGTCAGGTAGTCGCGCACGTATTGCTTGTCGAAACTGTCCTGCTCGCGGCCTTCGGCGTACCCGGCGGCGGGCCAGAAGCGCGAAGAATCGGGAGTAAGCACTTCGTCGATGAGGATGGTTTTGCCGTCCACCACTCCGAACTCGAATTTGGTGTCGGCAAGAATCACGCCCTTCTGAGCGGAATAGTCGCGGGCGCGGGCGTAGATGCCCAGGGTGAGCTCGCGGAGTTCTTCCGCCGCCGCCTTGCCGATCATCTTCTCCGTGGTCGCGAAGTCGATGTTCTCATCGTGGCCGATATCGTTCTTGGCCGCGGGCGTGAAGAGAGGGGGATCCAGTTTGCAGCTTTGCTTCAGTCCCGGGGGTAGCGCATGTCCGCATACCGAACCGGTGGCCTTGTAATCCTTCCAGCCGGAACCGGTCAGATAGCCGCGGGCGACGCATTCGACATCGAAGCGCTTGGCTTTCTTCACCAACATGAATCGACCACGTAAATATTCGTGATGCTTGGCCAGCGAGGCGGGGAGATCTTTCAGCTCAGCCGAAATGAAATGGCTGGGTACTCCCAGGTATTGGAACCAGAACACCGAGAGCTGGGTGAGGATGGCGCCCTTGCCGGGGATCGGGGTCGGGAGCACGACATCGAATGCGGAGAGCCGGTCGGTAGCCACCATCAGGAGCTTGTCCCCCAGGTCGTAAACATCTCGCACCTTGCCCCGCGCGAAGAGGGGGATTTCGGTGATGGGAGGAGGACTGGCGGTGGCGGGGGAACTCATACCTCAAAAATAGCCCCGCAG
Organism: Fibrobacterota bacterium; assembly: GCA_023249635.1. Classification (GTDB taxonomy): domain Bacteria; phylum Fibrobacterota; class Fibrobacteria; order UBA11236; family UBA11236; genus Chersky-265. The sequence continues at coordinate 17,685 of JAHFCH010000027.1, read as the reverse complement.
GGGAGGCACGTCAATTTGGAAGGCCGGAAAATAGGGCTGAAAACGGATGGGATCAGGACGGGACCGGGACGGGATCAAAGCCCGCCAGGCCCCTTGGGGACAGGGGCTGCGGGTGGCGCCACCGCGGGATTGGCCGTCGAATCGGGGACCGGGACCGGTGCGGCAGGCGGATTCGGCTTCGCGGCGGCCGCGGCAGCGCCGGATTTGACGCTATCCGCCGGCACCCCGAAATGGTACCAGAGCGCGAGATTGGCTTGCGCCGCCGAACTGCTCCAATGCACATGGCCTGCAGGCGCCGCATCCCGGAGGATATGGCTCCAGTTGCGATCCGAGGTGAGATCTTGCTGCACGAACCCGATGGAAATCGCCATTTGCCATGGCCCGCTTAGCGAGTGCTGCAAACCGAATTGGAGATCGTATCCGGATCCGAGGGGTTCAAAGCGCGCGGGAGCGGATCCGTACGGGGTATAGATTTCCGTGCCGCCCAGGTTCCACAGCCAAACCCCCTGGAAGTAGACTCCCAAGACTCCGGTCACGGAAAGCAGGGAGGGAGGCACGTAGTAGCGCAGCCCTAAGCCACCCAGGTTGGCCTGCGATGTATACCATTCCTCGCCGGCCGCCCGCTTGTTCTTGTCCCCCAAGATGGCGGTTTGCTTGGACCAGAAGGAGCGGGTCTTGGCTACGGCGTCGAACCAGGGTCCCAGGGGTAGCACCGCCTGGAGCCCGCCCGGGAAGGCGAGCTGGACGGATTCGTAGCCCTGCAGCGTTTCCAGGGAATCCCGGTCGGTGCGCGCCTTAAGGGACGCGTTGAAAGCGTTTTTCGCGTCCAGATCGGAAAAGTCGGCTCCCAGCCATACCGATATCGCGGGATGCCGCTTGGTTAACCGGGCCGTTACGGTATCACGCCGGTTTCCGGTGTCCGGCTTGGCGGCGGTCCCGGTGGGGTTTCCGGACCAGGGAGCGGGCGCCGCTTCGGCTTTTTTGAAGGGATCCTGGGCCGCCGAATCGGTCTTGAAGGCCGGCAGCGCATCCGCGCTTTGGGCCCGCGCGAGGCCGCCGGCGGTTGCCAATACGGCGGCAACCAGCAGGGCGGGCAGGGGAGCGAGTCGCGCGCTGGAATTCATTGCGCACCGTACAGGTGATTGACCCGGACGTAATCGCGCAAGCCAGGCAGTAGGCCCGCCGCGTCGGGATCGCGGCCTGCGGCCAGGGCCGCGCGGATTTCCGTGGAACTTCCGGGAACCTGATCCATATCCAGGCGGAGCACTCCGGGCGGCAAGGCGCCTATCTCCGAGCCCGCGCGGGGGTACACCACCAGGGTGGCCGCTTTGAGCACCTCGTCAGGCTGATGCCATTTCGGGAAGATGGCCCAATTATCCGCGCCCACCAGAAAGTGCCAGGAGTGCGCGGCGCCATAGCGCGATTTCAGGGCGCGGATGGTATTCAGGGAGTAGGAGGGCGTAGGCAGGTCCGCTTCGATGTCCGAAACCGCTTGGCCGGGCATGCCCGCGATAGCGAGTTTGGCCAATGCGAGTCGATGCGGGAACGGGGTACCGGGAGCGGTTTTATGCGGTGGGTCCTGGGCGGGCACCCAGAGGATTTGATCAAGGGAAAGGGAGGCTGCGGCGGCGCGGGCCAGATGCCGATGGCCCTCGTGGGGAGGGTCGAAGGAACCGCCGAAAATGCAGTACTTCACATGGTTTCCTGGCGCTTGCCCTGCTCCTGTTCTTCCTTCTTTTCGCGGGCCACCTTGCTGCGCGCCTTCTCGAGGTCCTTGTAGGCTTCCTTGATCTTTTCCTTGAAGGGGTCGTCCTTGGCGATGCCATCGAACTTTGCCAGGTAGGATTCCGCTTCATCGAATTGCGCCAATTTGATATAGCACCCGGCCAGCTTGAGGTTGACGTCCCGCTCGTTCACGCGGCCGCCGAATTCCTTCAGTACGTTCTTGTAATAGATGGCTGCGGCCTGGGGCTCGTCCATGCGGGTATACAGGCGTGCGATCATCATTTGCTTGGTGGCCAGGACGCTTTTCAGCTTGTCGATTTCCGTTTTGGCCGAATCGGAGCGGGCGCCTTCGGGATATTCGTCCAGGAAATTCTCCCAAGCGGTAATGGCTTCCAGGGTCTTGGTCTGATCGCGGGAAGGGGTTTCCACCTGCTTGCCGGTGACTTCCGCGATACGGTAACGCGCGAGTTCACTGTACTTCTTGGAGGCGGGGAAATCCTTGACGAAGGAATTGTATTCCGATTCCGCTTCTTCCCATTCCTCGAGGTGGTAATGGGATTCTCCCAGGTCGAACATGGCCTCTTCGGTGAAAGGCGAACCCGGGCACGTGGTCACGATGTCGGTGAGGGCTTCCTTGGAGGCGACGTATTTGGCTTTGGCGAATTTGGGCGCGGCCTTGTCCCATTTCTCCTGGCAGCCTTCTTCCTTGGTCAGCTTCTTGGAACAGGCCGAGAAGGCGAGTACGGAAACACCGGCTGCGAAGCAGATGGCAAGGGATTGGCCCAGGGACGGGCGGGAACGCTTGGTGACCGGCTGGAAGAAGGCAAAAGGCATGGGGCCCCGATTCTGTTCAAAAAAGCCGGCACCAGGGCCGGTCACTCCAACTTGGCCAGCTCTTCCTTGGCCCGTTCGGTGTATTCGCTATCGGGGTATAAAGATACAACTTTTTTGAATTCCTCAGCCGCCTGCTTACGGTCGCCCAGGCGCAGGTAACAGTAGCCCAGCTTCAGTTGCGCGTCATCGGCCTTTTCCGTTTCCGGGAAGCTGAAAACCTTGCGGAAGCCGGCTACGGCCTTGGCGAAATTCCCCTGGGCGAACTGGCATTCGCCGATCCAGTAGAAGCAATTGTCCGCGTACGTGCTGGCGGGAAATTGCTTGAGCAATTCCTCGAAGCGTCCGATGGCCTGGCCGTAATCCCTGCCGTAATAAAGATCGAAAGCCTTTTTGTAGAGGGCCGCCTCGGCTTCGCTCGCGGGCGGTTTCCGGGGAGCCGTTTTGGCCTGCTTGCCTTCACCCTCCGGTTTGCCCTTCTCCTTTGGCGTGGCATCCTTGGCCCCGGGGGATTTCGTTTTTGGTTCTTTCGCCGGAGCCGCTCCCGAGTCGAGGGCGGTTGGGGCGAATACGGCGAGTTCCTTTTTGGGAGCCGGGCCGGCGGGCCCCTTGGAAATGCGATCTTCCAATCCCCGCAATTGTTCCGTCATCAAGGCAATCTGCTGGGACAATTCGTCCAGCTTGGCGACGGGGAGGTTGGCGAGTTCATCGCCCAGCGATGAGATGCGGGTTTCCAATTCGCGGACCTTGGTCTCCAGGCTTTGCAAATCCAGCTTGTTTTCCTGGGCCAGTTTCAGGGCCTCGTCGGAATTCTCCTTCAGCTGGAGCACGTCGATTTCGGGCAGGGAAGGATCGCCGGAACGGTTGGTCTTGGGGGCGGAGGCGCAGCCGGCGAGGAAAAGCGAGGAGGCCAGCGCGGCTCGCGCGGCCCATTGTGCAGGTATTCCGTTCCAGTGGCGCATGTTACCCCGTGGCGCTGTCAGGCCACATTAAGATGTAGTATATTCAACCGGCATGATACTAGCAAGGTATATCCTGAAGGAGCATATCGCACCCTTCGTCTATGCCTTGTTCGTCATCACCTTCCTCTTCCTCGTCGACTTCCTCATCCGCATCTTGTCCTCCATCCTCTCCAAGGGATTGGGCTGGCGGGTGGTGCTGGAAATCCTCGTCCTCAATCTCGCCTGGATGCTCGCGCTTTCCATACCGATGGCGGTGCTGGTGGCCACCCTGATGGCCTTCGGCCGCTTCTCCTCGGATAACGAGGTGACGGCCATGAAATCCCTGGGCATCTCGCCGTTCCGGGCCATGCTTCCGGTGCTCATCGTTTCCGTCATCCTCGGCGCCGGGCTGGTCTATTTCAACAACGATATCCTTCCCGAGGCCAATTTCCGCGCCGCCGCATTGCGCAACGATATCGGGCGCAAGAAACCCACGGCCCTCATCAGCCCCCGCACCCTGATCCGCGATTTCGAGAGTTACCTGATCTGGATCGATCGCATCGATCAGGCCACCGGGCGTTTGGGCGGGGTGCGCATCTACAATATCGAGGCGGGTAAACCCGTGCGTTACTCCTACGCCGATTCCGCCTCCATGGAATACGCCAATGGCGGCAAGAGCATCATCATCCATTTGCTGGGGGGCGAGAACCATTTCGTCGATCCCAAGGAAACGGCGAACTACGTGCGCGTGCATTTCCGCAGCCAAGACGTGGCCATCGACAACGTGGACGCCAGCCTGGAGCGCCACGCGCGCTCCTACCGCACCGACCGTGAAATGCCCATCAAGGAGATGTACGGTATCGTCAAGGCCAGCGAGAACCGCCTGACGTCGCTCCGGCAGGAATACCGGGAAAAGATCTTCGACGAATTGCACGCCATCGACATCGTGCTCTCGGCCGACACCATTAAGGATGTGCCCCCGCGGCTGCTGCAGGGCACCTGGTACAAGGACGATCCCATCGGGACGCTCACCTTCAACGAGGTCAAGCGCCAGGAAAAGGACAAGATGTACCTGATCGAGCGCTACGAAAGGCGCGAAGAGAACGAGCTGAAGGAAATCAGTCAGTTCATGGTCGAGATCCACAAGAAGTTCTCCATCCCCATGGCCTGCCTGGTTTTCGTGTTCATAGGGGTACCGCTGGGGATCATGGCCCGCCGCGGTGGTATCGGGACCGGCGTCATCTATAGCGTCGCCTTCTACCTGCTCTACTGGGTTTGCATGATCCGCGGCGAAGTGCTCGCCGATCGCCTTATCATCAGCCCTTGGGTGGCCATGTGGATGCCCAATATCCTGGTGGGTCTGGGCGGGTTGTTCCTGGTCGTGCGCATGGCGCGCGAGAACTACCTCAATAACGTCTCCCTGCCGCAGAAACTGTTCTCCCTCGTGTGGCGCAAGCGCAAACCCCGCGGGGTCGCGACATGAAGCTGTACACCCGCTTGGTGCTGGGCGGCTTCTTGGGATTGCTCACCCTGTGCGTTTCCTCCATTGTGATGATTTTCGTCGTGATCGATTTCGTGGGCAACAGCAAGACCTGGTTGGCGCGCGCGCCCAAGGAGGTGCTCGGGTACTACCTCGATTACCTCCCGCATATCCTGTACCTCATCCTGCCTATCGCGGTTTTGCTGGCGGCGGTATTCTCCATCGGCAACCTTTCGCGCCATCTGGAACTGGTGGCCCTGCGCTCGGCGGGCGTGTCCATCCTCCGCATCATCGCGCCCATCCTCCTGTTCGGGGCCATCGCCAGCGGGTTCATGTACTGGTTCGTGGACCGGGTGATGCCGGACGCCAACCACCGCCGTTTCGAGATCAGCGAGCCCAAGTCGCAGGACGGGGAGTCGGGGGGCGATCCCCTGGAGAAGTTCAACTACCTGTATACGGCATCGGACGGAACCATCCTGTATTTCGACTTCTACACAGGCCACCGCAATTCCGGGCAGGGCATCACGGTGCTGAAGCAGCCCAAGCACGGGGATTTGGCCATGCGCATCGATGCCCGCACTTTGACCTGGGAAAAGGATCATTGGGTGCTCCGCGACGGCACGCGCCGCGACTTTTCCGGCGGCAAGCTCGATGCCAAGGCCTTCACGGAAATGCGCTTCCCGGAATTCAAGGACGCGCCCAAGGATCTGCTCGACGATCGTTCCTATCCGGAAGAGATGCCCGTGAAGGAGATTGATCGGCGCATCGCCATCCTCAAACGGTCCGGGGAATCGTCCCGGTTCCTGGAGACGGAAAAGTATTTCCGCTTCTCCAGCAGCCTGGTCAGCCTGTTCATGGCCCTGATCGGCGCCGCCATGTCGGTGAATACCATCAAGGCCGGCCTGGCCCGGAATTTCGGCATCGCCCTCCTCATCACCTTCCTCTATTACGTCGCCCTCCGTCTCGGCCTGGTGATGGGCCAGAACGGCAGCCTCTCGCCCCTGGTGGGCGCTTGGTTCGGCAACCTCCTCTTCGCGCCCCTGGGATTCATCCTCCTGTGGAAGGCGGCCCGCGTGTGAGCGGGGTCTGGTTCTTCCTGGCGGGCCTGTTCGCGGGCGTCGCCTGCCTGGGCGGTGAATGGCGCCTGGCCCTGGCGCCCGCGGTCGCCGGTCTGGTGCTGGCCTTCACCGCGCGCGGAAAAGGCCGAGCCCCGCATTCCACCCGCAAGACTGCCTTGGTGCCGCAGACCCAACAGGCGCGCGCCTTGCCCAGGGAAGAGGAGCCGGACATCGAAGAACGGCGGCAGGATACCACGCGCGCTTTCCTCAAGGGCGATCTGGCCATCGCCGGCGGCGAGGCCCAGGCCCGCGAAGCCCGCAAGCTCGCCTTGCGCGAATTGGAAGACAAGATAGACGCGTCCATCTTCGACGGACTGGCCTTGCTCAAGCAGGCGGTCACCGGAGGGCTTACCTATGCCGTGCTTTTTCCCGGCAAGGGCGAAGGCCTTTACCTGCGCGCCTGGATCACGGATTCGGAAAGCGTCATCCCCGGCGCCGTGATCGGAAACCATCAGGGCCTGGTGGGGCAGCTGAACAAGGAAGGCGTGCGCCGGGTGCTGGAGGGCGACATCGTGGCCGACTCCGCGCAGTTGCACTATTACGGCGCCCACGAAGGCGTCCGCTCGCTGGCGGGCGCGCCCATTTTGGTGAAAGGGGTGCGGCGCGGGGCCATCATCATCGACAGCATCAAGGAGCATGCCTTCGATCAACAGACCATCGATCGGCTGGATAACCTCGCCAACGTGCTCGGGCATCTGGCCTTCCACGCCTACATGGCATTCGAGCACGAATACCATAAGGAACAGTTGTCGGCGCTCACCAATTACCAACGCAAGTTCCTGGAGAACATGTCGGTGGCGAATATCGTGACGCATGTGCAGACCTATATGTCGGAATGCCTGGAGGGCGATCGTTTCCTGGTGGTGGAGCGCTTGGCGCGCCACGGCGACGAGGCGCGCATCGCCAGTTGCATCGGTCCGGACGAAAAGGAATTGGCCGGTTTCGAATTCGCCTTGTCGGAAAAGGGATTGGTCTCCCTGGTATTCGAGAAGGAACAGATCGTGAACCGCGCCTTTCCGCCGACCCCGCACGTGCCCCGCTATGGAGCCAAGGAAAAGGCCCTTGGGCGCATGGCCAGCCTGTTGGCCGTCGGTGTGCCTACCGATCAGGGAGTGGACATGGCCTTGGTGGTCGAGTCGTCCCGGGCCAGGCGCTTCTCCGAACACCAGCAGAACATGCTCACCACCATCGCGCGCGCCGCCGGCTTCGCCTTGTCCCGCGCGCGTCTGTACCAGGAGAAGGAACAGCTCGCCAGCCGTGACGGCCTCACCGGCGTAGAGAACCATCGCACCTTCCAGGAACGCTTCCTGGTTGAGATTTTGCGGGCGCAACGCTACGACCACCAGCTCGCGGTGATGATGATGGATATCGATTTCTTCAAGAAGGTGAATGATACCTACGGGCATCCGGTAGGCGACCAGGTGTTGAAGGAGGTCGCGCGTATCATCTCCCAGAATATCCGGGCCGGCACTGATCTTATGGCACGCTACGGGGGTGAAGAATTCGTCTGCATGCTGGCCGATACTGATCGCGCCCGCGCCGGGGAGACCGCGGAACGTATCCGCGAAAGCATCGCGGCCAAGGTGTTCGAATCCGGCACCACGCGCTTCCAGGTGACCATGAGCATCGGCGGCGCCATCTATCCGGTGGACTCGCGGCATGGACGGGAAATCCTGGAAAAGGCGGACAAGGCCTTGTACCGGGCCAAGGAAACCGGGCGCAACCGGTTGGTTTTCTACAACTGAGGACACATGGACTTGCTGCAGCCCGCGAACGACGAACATTACATGCGCCAAGCCTTCCGTGAGGCCGAGGCCGCCTATGCCGAGGGCGAGGTGCCCATCGGCTGCGTAATCGTGAAGGATGGCAAGATCATCGGGCGCGGGCATAACCGTATGGAGGGCCTCAAGGATTGCACCGCGCATGCCGAGATTCTGGCGCTGGGGGCCGCCAGCGGCGCCCTGGATAATTGGCGTCTCGACGGCTGCACCCTGTACGCCACCTTGGAGCCCTGCCCCATGTGTGCCGGAGCCATCCTAAACGGCCGCATCGCCAAAGTGGTGTACGGCTCGAAGGATAAGCGGCTGGGAGCCTTGGGTTCGGCGTATAACATCCTCGAGGGGAATCCCCTCAATCGCGAGGTGCAGGTGGTGGGCGAGGTAATGGGGGAGGAATGCCTGGAACTGGTAAAGGCCTTCTTCCAGGATTTACGTAAGCGGCCCAAAGGCGAAGATTCCCTGGAGTGAGCCGGCCGGGAGGTTGGTAGGCCGGGCGGGAAGAGGTATATTGTCCTCCGCTCATCCTGGAAGGCCCGGACCTCACGCAATGGGGGAGAGCTGAACCCCGCCAGGACGAAAGTAGCAACGGTAGGCATCAATCCCATGTGCCGTGCCAAAGTCCGTCTCCGACCAGGATGAGCACCCAAACTTAGACACCCCCGACCCCGGTCCGCACCTTCCCGCTCGTAAACGGGCGGCATTGTACCACTCCCCAATACCTTCGGCAAGCGATTCCGTGATATTCGTGATGCGGGGGCTTCTTGGACATTTTTATCCTTTCGCCCGTGATTTTTTCCTGGGGTAACCCGTCCCGGGCGACTAGTTACGACCGTAGGGAGTCCATGGCGTCAGGCGCCGGACTCCGCTGATTCGCGCGAACGGAAAAACGCGAGGGTGGATGCCGCCGGAAAAGCAAAAACTGCTATTGGTCGAAGATGAAGCCTTGGTCGCGCTTGATCTGAAGCGCCGTTTGGAAGGCATGGGTTTCCTGGTGGCGGGACAAGCGACCACGGGCGAGGAGGCCATCCAGAAGGCTTTGGCGCTGCAACCGGCGCTGGTACTGATGGATATCCGGCTGGGGGGCCTGGTCGACGGCATCGAAGCCACGGAAATCATCCGCCGGCGCATGGACGTCCCAGTGGTCTATCTGACGGCAAATTCGGACGAAGCCACCTTACGCCGGGCGCGCGTTACCGAACCCCACGGCTTCGTGCTCAAGCCCATCCGCGATCGGGAACTGCGCATCGCCATCGAAATGGCGCTGTACCGCTATAAGGCCGAGGCGGTGATGCGCGAGAGCCGCGAATGGTTTGCCGCCATGCTGCATAGCGTGAGCGATGCCGTGATCGCCAACGACCGTGACGGCGCGGTCCGCTACATGAATGAGGCCGCCGAGCAATTGACCGGTTGGAAAGAAGAAGAGGCCAAAGGAAGGCCACTCCATGAAGTGGCCCGCATGCTCAACGAAGCGACGCATGCCGCCCGCGCGCCCAATACTCCCCGCGGCCACCATGATCGTACCCTGCTGCTGCCGCGGGAAGGCTCGCCCCGTTCCATCGAGGAGCGCTTCGAACCCGTACACGGCATTTCCAGAGAGGTCGAAGGCGGCGTCCTCACGTTCACGGACGTTTCCGATCGTCGCCACCTGGAAAGGCAATTGGCGCAAAAGCAGAAGATGGAAGCCATCGGGCGATTGGCCGCGGGCGTGGCCCACGATTTCAACAACCTGCTCACCGCCATCATCGGATACGGGAACCTGGCATTGCTTAAGATGGGGGAAAAGGATGTGGCGCGCGAGGACGTGACCCAGATCAAGGAAGCCGGGGAACGCGCCGCCGAGTTGACCCAGCAATTGCTCGCCTTCAGCCGCCGCCAGATGCTTTCACCCACCGTGGTGGACCTGGGGGTTATGGCGCGCAACATGGAGAAGCTCCTGCGCCGCATGATAGGCGAGGACGTGGAAATCCTCACCGCGGGAGATCAGAAACTGCGGCCGGTCAAGGCTGACCTGGGCCAGATGGAACAGGTACTGATGAATCTGGGAGTGAACGCCCGCGACGCCATGCCCGACGGCGGCAAGCTGGTGGTGGAAACCCGTAACGTGGATTTGGACGCGGCCGGCCCCATGCCGGAACCGGGTATGACCCCGGGGGAATACGTGGTGCTTTCCGTCGCCGATACCGGCAGCGGCATGGATGATGAGACGCGCTCCCATTTGTTCGAGCCTTTCTTCACCACCAAGGCCCCGGGCAAGGGCACCGGGCTCGGTCTCGCCACCGTCTATGGTATCGTGAAGCAAAGCGGAGGCTATCTCTCCGTTACCAGCGAGCCGGGGCACGGCAGCGTGTTCCGCATCTTCCTCCCCGCCAGCCGGGAGCCGTTGCCGACGTCCGGCAATGCCAACCAGAAACCCACCGTGCAGCCCAAGGACGGGAACGAGACCATCCTCGTGGTGGAGGATGAAAGGGCCGTGCGCGGTTTCCTGCGCGAAGCGCTGGAGCGCAAGGGGTACCGCGTCCTGGAAGCCGCCAGCGGGCCCGAAGCCCTGGAGAAGGCCGCCGAGGCCGCTGCGCGCGGCGGAACCCTGCCCGGTAACGAGGGCGAAATCCGCCTGCTGGTCACCGACGTGGTCATGGCCGGCATGAACGGCCGCGAACTGGCCGACGAGGTATTGGGGCTGCTTCCCGGCATCAAGGTCCTTTTCATTTCCGGATACGCGGATCGCGCCATCGTGCATCAGGGCGTGATCGAAGAGGGCCTGGAGTTCATGCGCAAGCCGTTCACGCCTACCGATTTGGCGCGGAAGGTACGCGGTATCCTGGACGGTACATGAAAGATGAGGCGACCCGTTCCCTTAAGCGGGAACAATGGCACGATTTGGCGCGTAAGCTGGATTGGGGCTTCTCCTACGTCGACGCTAAAGACGTTTTCCCCGAAGCGATGAGCGGAACCCCTTGGCTCTCCCACCAGGACTGGGCCGATTGGGACGAACCGTATCGTACCTCGTATACCGAATACGTTTCCTCGCAGGTGGCCAAAGAGGCCTCCGTGAACGCGGTGCGGGAAGCCATCGGGCGCCCGGAGGATTTCGCGCGCCTGGAACGTCCGTGGCTGAGCGCGCTGAAATTGCATTCCGCTACCTTACCGCTCGCCGAATTCGCCGCCGCAATCGGAAACCTGCGGGCCGCGCGGTTCGGGCGCGACTCCGCTTGGCGCACCACGGCGGCCTTCGGCGCCATGGATGAATTCCGGCATACCCAGATTCCCTTGCTCCTGATGCATGGCCTGTTGCCGTGGGATCCCCAATTCGATTGGACGCATAAGTTCTTCCATAGCGAGAATTGGGTCGCCGTGGCCGGGCGCCATCTCGCGGACGAATTGCTGCTCTGCGCGAATCCCATCGAGTTCGCGGTGGGAACGAATTTCGTTTTCGAAACCGGGTTTACCAACCTGCAATTCATCGGCCTATCTTCCCTGGCGCGCAATACCGGTGATCGCATGTTCGAGAACATGGTCAACAGCATCCAGACCGACGAGGCGCGCCACGCGCAAATCGGCAAACCCGTGCTCGCCACTTTGGTGAAGCACGATCCGGAATACGCGCAATACCTGGTGGACAAATGGTTCTGGCGGAGTTGGCATTTCTTCGCGGTGGTCACCGGGTTCGCCATGGACTACCTGACCCCGGTGCGCGATCGCACCGCCTCCTTCAAGGAATTCATGCAGGAGTGGGTCCTCGGCCAATTCCAGGCATCGCTGGAGGAGATGGGGCTTAAGCGGCCTTGGTATTGGGATACCTTCCTCGCCTCGCTGGATAACTACCACCACATGGTCTACGCTTCCGCCTATACCTACCGGGCTACGGTCTGGTTCGATATGGTCGTGCCCGGACCTGAAGAACGCGCTTGGCTGCGGGAGAAGTACCCGGATTCCTGGCCGGAGTTCGAGCCGATTTGGGATCGTATCTCGGAAAGATGGAAGGAAGTCGGTCCCGAAGTGGAATGGCATACCCATGGGGCCACCCCGGTAGGCTTCTGCGCCCTGTGCCAGATGGTCTTGTGCGAAGGCGCTCCCGGCAACAACCACGCCCGGGTAATCCGGCGCGGTACCGATGCGCATATCTTCTGCTCCGAACCTTGCCAATGGCTGTTCGAAAAGGAACCGGACCGGTACGAGGGGCACAAGGACGTGGTCAAGCGCATTCTGGCGGGCGAAGCTCCCGCGAACCTGCTGCAATTGCTCCGCCACTTCGGGCTCTCGCCGGGCGATTGGGGACGGGATGCGCACCGCGGCCATTACCCCTGGGCGAAACGGGAGGCAGGTTAGATGCTGGTCCCCTTGTACGGATTCCTGCTCGGCGACACATTGGGGCTCATTGTACTGGTACAGGATACCGATCCCGTCGCGCGCATCGCCGAGTCGTTGGAACAGGCCGCCTGCATGCGGGTCGTGCCCACCGGACGCAACCGGGTGGCTTCGGGAGGCCGCGAGCTCGACTTGGAAATGACGGTGGCCCAGGCCGGGTTGGCGGCCCTGGATCGGGTGGATGTCTATCCGGCGAAGGCCGACTGATCATGCCTTGGTGCAAGGCCGAGGGCATGGGGGATCTGTGGGAAGGGGAGATGCGCTCCTGCAAGGTGGAAGGCAATCCGGTGTTGTTGCTCAAGCAGGCTGGGCGCGTGCATGCCTACGCCGATCGCTGCGCGCATCAGGCGGTTCCCATGAGCGAGGGCCGCTTCCGTGACGGGGTATTAACGTGCCGGGCCCATGAATACGCTTACGATGCTGCTACCGGGGCCGGCATCAATCCGGGAAATGTGCGCTTGCGGGCTTACGCAACCAAATCGGAAGCAGGGGAGATATGGGTGGACACGACCCGCGCGCCGTAACGCCGGGAACCGCGGAGCCAGGCAGCGGCGAACCTGCGGGTGCGGGACCGGTATTGATTGCCGGAGAAGCCGCTTTGGCCGTGATCGAATCCATGCGGACACTCAATGATGGCTTACAGGTTTTTGACCGGGGATCCTATCTGCGGGTTTCCGCGCCGGGCGGATGCCGGTTGACCCGGGTGGCGGTGGAGCGGAAGCTTGGGCGCCCCTTCCGGCTACCCGGGGACCTGGAAGCGTTAATGCCTTCCTTCCGGGGCCGGTTCCGCGTGGATGAAACGGAGGCGAGATGGGAAATCCCATGAGACCCCGCAGGACGTGGTGGAACCTGGAAAAGTCGGCCCGTAAGCCTTCCGATTACGACATCGCCTCCACGGGATTGCTGTATTATCCCGGACGCGGGTTCGAGGTCAAGACGCCGGTGGGAGACTGGTATCAACGGTACCAGACCGGTTCACCGCTGAAATGCGCGGATTGGGATCAGTTCCGCGATCCCGCGGAAATGACCTACACGGCTTACGTCGAGGCGCGCCGCGATAAGGAAGTCTACGTCGAGGGTCTCTTGAAATCCGCTTCCGGGGCGGAGCGGGACCAACGCTTGCATCCTGATTACCTGCGCTTGTTGGATCGGATCCTTTGCCCGTTGCGTTATCCGTTCCACGGCTTGCAAATGGTTTCCGCGTACGTGGGCAGCATGGCGCCCGGAGGCCGCTTGGCCATCTGCCTGCTGCTCCAGACCGGGGACGAGGTCCGCCGGGTGGAACGCATCGCCTACCGCATGCGACAAATGCAAGACATCCGGCCCGGCCTGGGAACGGAAAGCCGTTATTGCTGGGAGTGGGAGCCCATCTGGCAGCCCTTGCGCCAAGCGGTGGAAAAGCTGTTGATCACCTACGATTGGGGAGAGGCTTTCACGGCCCTGAACCTGGCGCTCAAACCGGCCCTGGATGAAGTATTCCTGTTCCATCTTTCCCGGGTTGCTGCGGCGGCCGGCGACGAAGCCCTTTCCAGCGTCCTGCTTTCGTTTCATGAGGACTGCCGCTGGCAGCGCGATTGGACCGCCGCGTTGGTGCGAATGCTGACGGAAGCCGATCCCGGAAACGCCGCCGCTCTCAAAGGCTGGTGCTCCAAGTGGCAGCCCATCGCCGAAGAGGCCGCCCTGGCGTTCGCGCCCGTGTTGGCTTCGGCGGGACTCGACGAGGGCTTCATCCGCGACGGCGTGCGCGGGACCCTGGGTATCTCGCGCGCTACCATTAAGGAGCCTAAAGAGCCGAGGGAGCAGGTCCATGCAGGTTGAAACGGCCGTGCGCGATGGGGAAACCCTCTTCCGGACCATGGCCGACAGCGCCCCCGTGCTGCTATGGATGGCCGGGGAGGATTCCGAATGCATGTACTTCAACGCCAGTTGGCTCGAGTTCACCGGACGTCCCATGGAATCGGAGCTGGGCGTGGGCTGGGCGGAAAGCGTGCATTTCGAGGATTTCCAGAACTGCATGCAGATCTACATGACGGCTTTCGCGGCGCGCAAGCGCTTCCGCATGGAATACCGTATGCTGCGCGCCGATGGCCAGTACCGTTGGGTGCTGGATACCGGCGTGCCCCGCTACCATAACGACGGCGCGTTCGCGGGCTACATCGGATCGTGTATCGACATCACCGAGATCCGCGAGGCCAACGATGCCCTGTCCCGTTCCGCCGGCGTGCTGGAACGCCGGGTGCGGGATCGGAACCGGGAATTGGAAAAGCAGAAGGCCGCCGCGCTGGACCTGGCCAACGAGGCGGAGGCCGCGCGCCAACGGGCGGAAAAGGCACAAGGGCAATTCCGGGCCTTGCTGGAGGCGGCCCCGGATGCGATGTTGGTCGCCGATCGGATGGGGCGCATCCTGCTCGCCAACGGACAGACGCGCCGTCTCTTCGGATATGCTCCGGAGGATTTGGACGACGCCTCCATGGGAATGCTCCTGCCGGCCTGGCGGCTAGGGGAAGGGAACGGCCTTTCGGGCGTACAGCCCGGGCAGGAACAAGGCAAGGCATGGGAATCGTGGGGGCGGCGCAAGGACGGATCGGAATTCCCGGGTGAAATCACCTTCAATCCGATGGACTCCGACGAGGGGCCGCTCGTCATCGCGGGTATCCGCGACGTTACCGTGCGCAAGCAGGCCCAGGAAAGCATCCGCAAGGCGCTGCTGGAAAAAGAAGCCCTGCTCAAGGAGATCCACCATCGGGTGAAGAACAACCTGCAGATCATCTCCAGCCTATTGCGGCTGCAGGCCGGCCAGATCCAGGACGAGCGCGGTAAGGCCATGATGCGGGAAAGCGAAGAACGGGTCAATTCCATGTCCCTGATCCATGAGATGCTCTACCAGGGCAAGGATCTCTCCCGGGTCCAGTTCGGGGATTACGTGGGCAGCCTTACGGCGGAATTGATGCAGACCTATGCCACGGTTCCTGGGCAGGTGCGCCTGGACCTGGATGTGCAGCCCGTCGATCTGGACATCAATTGGGCCATCCCGCTGGGGCTTATCATCAATGAATTGGTCTCCAACGCCCTCAAGTACGCATTTCCGGGCGGACGCTCCGGTATCATCGCGCTGCGCCTGGCGACGCCGGACGGGGAATTGATCCTGGAGGTACGTGATGACGGGATTGGCCTGCCCCCTGATTTCGAAGAACGCCGCTCGCATTCCCTGGGTCTGCAAATCGTCGATTCGCTTTGCGGCCAATTGGGGGGGGCCTCGGAGTTCCGCGGGGAAGGCGGAACCGCGTTTCGCCTGGCGGTACGGCTCTAGCTTAGCGTGGGACCTCGATGCCCGTGATGGCGGTATATTCCGCCAGGGTAATCAGAGTGTTACCCTGTTCCAGGCGCTCCGGGTACAAGATGCCTTCCAGGTGATCGAATTCGTGCTGGAACAGGCGGGCCATGAATCCCTCGAAGCGGCCGGTCAAGTGGCGCCCGGAACGATCGGTGAAGGCGACGTCGACTACGCTGTGCCTTGCCACCTGGGCCCGGTAGCCGGGAACGCTCAGGCAGCCTTCCCAACCGATTTCCTTTTCCCCGGAAGCGGCCAGGATCACCGGATTGATGACTGCCAGCGGCTCTCCTTCAGGCGCATCCGGGTAGCGGGGATTGGGCTTGGGGGCCATGATGAAGAGCCGGAGGGATTTCCCCACCTGGGGAGCGGCGATGCCGACGCCGAGATTATCGTTCCCGGCCTGGATGAGCATATCGATGAAGGCTTGGAATTCCGGATCCGCGATGTCCAGGATCTTGCCCGCCTTGAGCGTCAGGCGCTCGTCGCCGCGCTCGAGCAGGGAGAGGGAAGGGCGTTCGGGAGCGGGGGATGCGGGGATGGGGTCGGACATGCTTCCCTCAATATAAACCTTTAGTCCGCTTCGGGCCGCGGGCTTACTCCCAGGCCGAAGCCGCGGCCGGGCGTAATCGCGCCCCCAAGCAACCCCAATCCCGTAAAAGGATCATCCCTGAGCAACCAGCTCCCGTCAAGATCTGCGTAGTCGGCTTCTTGCGCGACCACGCATCCGGCGGCGATGAGCAGACTGCTTTCCAGCATGCAACCGATCATGACCTTCAGGTTCAGCGCCTTGCCGCGCCGCAGCATGGCCAAGGCCGGGGTGATGCCGCCGCATTTAACCAGCTTGATGTTGAATCCGGAAAAACGCCCGGGCAGGCGTTCGATGTCCTCGGGCACGGCGCAACTTTCGTCGGCCAGGATGGGCAAGCGGGATTCCCGTAACACCGCTTCCATCGCGGCATCCTCGGCCGGCGGCAAGGGTTGCTCGATGAATTCCACTCCCAGGCCGGCCAGGCGCGCGCTGAGGGCGGGGATATCCATTCCGCTCCACGAGCAATTGGCGTCGACGCGGAGCGCGGCGGAATCGCGCGCGCGGATGGCTTCCAGCAATCCGGTATCCGCTTTCGCATCTGCCTTCACCTTGATGGCGGGGAAACCGGCCAACTCGGCGATACGTTCCGGCCATTCCACGGCATCGCACAGACCCAAGGTGGCGGAGGTGGGCACGGGGACCGCAAGCCGGCCAATGGCGCATTCCGCGGTCGTGCGTCCGCGCAGCTTGGCATACAGGTCCCATAATGCGATGTCCACGGCGCATAGGCAGGCCCGCGAGGGGGCCACCAGCTTTTCGACTTCGGACCAGATGCGCGCGATGTCCACGGCTTCGGAAAGGGTCTGGCGCCGGAAATAATCGGCGAGGCCCGCCAAGGTCATTTCCACGTCAGCGGGATCTTCATGGAAAAAGGAGTTGGGGGAAGCCTCGCCGTAGCCGATGACTTCGCCTTGGGCGAGAACGAGGAAGACATTGTCGACTTGGACGCGGGAGGCGCGGGAGATGCGGAATACATGCCGCGGATGTAAGGACTTGCCTACTTGGTAGATACGTATCATCGCAACGTCCCGTCGCAACCGAATATACATCGACATCCCGCCGCTGGATATCCTGATTTTATGATATTATGGTGCAACCATGGCGGGCAAGGTAACGCATATCCCCATCGGCATCTCGCATGCGGGCCGCACGCTCGCCCTCCACGCCAATTTCGATCCCGCCGATGCCTCCGCCCTTTCCCGCGGCACCCTGCTGATCGGGGGGACCCACGGGGATGAACGCGCCACCGTCGCCATCCTGGAAGCCTTCGTCGCCGAGCGACTGGATTCCGGGATCCTGGGCCAACCCGTGGCGGCGCTCTGCCTGCATAATCCCGACGGGCATGCGGCGGATACCCGGTACAATGCCCGGGGCGTGGATCTCAATCGGAATTTTCCGCATATGTGGAGCCAGGATTCCGAAGAGCCTTCCGGAGACGTACCGCTTTCCGAACCCGAAGCGCTCGCCCTGCACGATTTGATAGTCACAAGGCGGCCCGCCAAAATCATCAGCCTGCATGATCGG
>JAHFCH010000338.1 GCA_023249635.1 Fibrobacterota bacterium | reverse complement strand
ACATGATGATGGCCTTGGCCATGTACACGAACCAGAACTTGCGCACGAAGAAGTAGTGGAACTCGAAATTGAGATGGGCGGAGATGTAGGGATTGGCCTTCTGCTCGAAGGGAAGGTGGATGTTGAGGCCGATGGAGGGGGCATGGGCCAGGTGCGCCCCCTTGTTGGCGGCTTCCATGATGCCCGGTCCGCCCCCGGAAGTGATGGCGTACTGGATCTTCTGGGTCTTGTTCCATTCGGACAGGCGGCGGGAAAGCTCCACCGCCTCCTCGTAGTAGTGGGACATCTCGAGGTCGCGCTCGCCTTTGCGCAGGGCGGCGGCGTCCGGCTTGGGCGCCGCTTTCAGCTTCTTCAGCGTGGCCAGGGCGGCTTTCCGGGGATGGATGCGGGCGGATCCGAAGAAGACGATGGTGTCGTCGATGCCGAATTGGCGGAAACGGTATTCCGGCTCCAGGAACTCCGCCAGGATGCGGATGGCGCGGCCATCCTTGTTGTGGAGGAACTCCTTGTTCATGAAAGAGAATTGGACCAAGCCTTTTTTACCCATAGGTTCCCGCGTTGAAGGCGCACATCGGCGAAGCCTTACAATATTACCAAATTAAACGCATCCGATCCCATTGCGTTGTCGCATTTCCGGATTGATGGTATGCTTGGGCCGAGGTATCGGATGGAAATCCTCCCGGGAAAAATCGGCGTGCCGGGCCTGGGCCGGGCGGAGGAAATCCTGCGCTGGCGCGTGCGCAAACTGCTGGACGTGATCCCCGCCCGTCCGCCCACGGCCGGCAAGGGAAGCGCCCAGACCCCGCGCATCGTGTACTATTTCGCGGGCACTTACGGGGATTTCGTGCAGGCCCTCCCGGCCCTGCAACGCCTGGCGGCGGCCTTCCCCCGCGCCGATCTGGTACTTGCCGGCGAGACCGGCTGCGCCCGAGAATTCGTCTCGGAGATACCGAGCTCCTTCCGGCTTACGGTCGCGATGGAGCCCGGTCTGTGGGCCTTGCGGCCCATGGACATGCTTTTCACCAACGCCGTCGGCGTCTACCGGGTGCGCTTCGATTTCGCGGCCCGTTTCTATGCCCGGCGCGCCTTCGGCTTCCGCCACGACCAGGAATCCCGGAGGTCGGTCTTCTTCCGCAGCCTCTGCCTCGATGGCAAGGTGAAAAGTTTCGCGGAGGAGAACCTGAAGCTCCTGGATCTGGCCGAGGTCTCCGTCTCGGGCGGGCGGGGCTCTCCGGTCGGCCTGATTGGGTCCGAAGACGCATCTCCCCCTTGGGGCAAGGGCCGGGTCCTGTTCCACATCGGCAGCGTGGGGCTCAAGCGGGATTTTGGGATGCCCGAATACTCCCGCCTGGTGCTGGCCATCCTGAAACGCCTGGAAAAGAAGCCGGTAGAGGTGGTGATGGGTCCGGGCGATGAGGACATCGGGAGCATCGTGCGGGGGACCGCCAGCAGGACTCCCCAGTCGCATCCCTTGGCTCGGCTTATCCGCCAGGTCCGGTCCTTCGAGGGCACGGTGCTATGCTTCAACAGTTTCATGGCCCACCTGTGCGAGTACCTAGGCAAGCCGGCCATTGTCATCCACCGCCGGGCCGTGCCCTATGGGTACCATTGTCTCCTCCACCGGCAGATCGTCCTGCACGCGGAAGAGGATTGGGATTTGGGGGAAGTTTGGGCCGCCCTGGGCCAGGCTCCCTGACCCGTTTCCATTCCCGGGACGGGCACCTTTTGCCCCTTCACCTCCGCTCTCCGGAAAAAAATACCCGGCTTGGGGTTATCGGCGGGATTCCAGAAAAACCTTAGGGGTTTTTCCGCACGGGCATTTTCTGCCGTCCACGGGGGAATTTTCCCTTCCCGGCCATGGCCCCGGCCGGACGGAACCCCAATGCACTCAGCTTTTGGGCGGACCCGGCTTTCGGAGCCCATGGCACAAGGGTTGCTTGATTCCAGGATCCGCAAGGAATACCTGAAGATGTTTCTCAAGGAAGCCATATTCTCAAAGACCTCCATCGAGGCGGTGGCCAAGAGCCTGGACGCCTGCGCCCTGCGCGCCCGGGCTTTGGCCAACAACCTGGCCAACGCGGCGACCCCGGGTTACCGGCGCATCGAGGTGGACTTCGAGGCGCGCCTAAAGCAGGCCCTGGACGGGAAGATGCCCAATGGGTCCGCCGACAAGGCAGGGCACTTGCCCCTGGGGCGGCCGGACCTTTCCCAAGTGGAGCCGGTGGCCTACCGGTCGGAGGATCCCACTCTGCCCGGGGAAGTGAACAACGTGGATATCGACATGGAAGCCGCCAAGCTGGCGGAAAACCAGCTGCTCTTCCTTTACGGTGTGAAATTCATCCAGGATCGGAAAGGGGCGGTGGAATCGGCCATTAGCTCCATTCCCAGATCGTGATGGAAAGGTAGGATGATCGCATGAGCATGATCGGAATGTTCTCGGGCCTCAACATCAGCGCCACCGCCCTCAGGGCCCAGCGCGTGCGGCAGAACGTCATCGCCAGCAACCTTGCCAATGCCGAGACCACCCGCACCTCGGAGGGGGGGCCATACCGGCGGCAGTCGGTGGTGCTGAAAGCAGACCCCATGGAGGCGGAGAAGAAGTTCGTCTTCGCCCCCGAGAAGCTGCGCGGATTCACCAGCCACGAGGATCACATCGCCATCCCCCAACCCGGCTTCCCCCTCGACAAGGACCGCATCGGCAGCGGCGTGGAGGTGGCGGCCATCGAGAAGGATGCGAATCCCCCCCGCCTGGTTTACGATCCCAGCCATCCCGACGCCAACGAGCAGGGTTACGTGGCCATGCCCAACGTGAACGTGGTGCAGGAGATGACGGACATGATTTCGGCCACCCGCTCTTACGAAGCGAGCGTGACGGCCATGAACTCAGCCAAGGCCATGTTGCTGAAAGCCCTGGAGATTTGAGCCCCCGGGGCCGATACTTCATGCATACGGAGGCGCGATGGCGGTGATCAAGGCGGGCGGCGGCGAGGGGGCATCCCCGCTGGAGAAATTCCAGCAGCTGCGCGACCTCGCCAAGAAGAAGCTGGACGGAGAGGAGAGCCGCGCCAAGCTTTCCGATCTCGTCCGCCGCAAGCAGGAGTTGTTGGGGATGCCGGGAGCCGCCCAGGCGGCCGCCTCGGCGGGGGCCAAGCGCGCGGAGGCCGACGGGGAGTCCGCCCGGCCCACGGGGACGGCCCGGCCCCCCGGGACGGCAGGTTACGGCCGGTCGGGCGCTCCGGGCAGGGCCGATCCCAAGCCCGGCCTCGGCCGG
>JAHFCH010000213.1 GCA_023249635.1 Fibrobacterota bacterium | reverse complement strand
CCGAGCACATGTTGATTCTCGGGGTCCAGCCCCCGGATACCGCCGAGAAGACCTATATCGCCGCCGCTTTCCCGAGCCAATGCGGGAAAACCAACTTGGCCATGATCGTCCCTCCAGAACATTTCCGGGACTGGAAGGTCACGACCGTAGGCGACGATATCGCCTGGATCAAACCGGCACCGGACGGGCGTCTGCATGCCATCAATCCCGAAGCGGGATTCTTCGGGGTCGCTCCGGGCACCTCTTGGCAAACCAACGCCAACGCCATGCATAGCATGCGCGCCAATACCATTTTCACGAATGTCGCCTTGACCCCGGACAATGATGTATGGTGGGAAGGCCTCACCGAGGTCCCTCCGGCCAGGCTAACCGATTGGCAGGGAAAGGAATGGACTCCCGACTGCGGTAGGACGGCCGCGCATCCCAATTCCCGCTTCACCGCCCCGGTCACGCAATGCCCCTGCATCGACCCGGATTGGGAGAACCCCGCCGGCGTTCCCATCAGCGCATTCATCTTCGGCGGTCGTCGCCCCGGAAACGTTCCCCTCGTCTTCCAGGCGTTCAATTGGATCCACGGGGTATTCCTGGGCGCCACGGTGGGATCGGAAACCACCGCCGCAGCCGCCGGCAAGGTGGGCGTGGTCCGGCGCGATCCCATGGCCATGCTGCCTTTTTGCGGATATAATATGGGGGACTATTTCGCCCACTGGATCAAGATGCGCAAGTTGATCAAGTATCCACCCAAGTTTTTCCATGTGAACTGGTTCCGCAAGGATGCGGAGGGGAATTTCATGTGGCCGGGATTCGGCGAGAACATGCGGGTGATCAAGTGGATCGTGGATCGGTGCGAAGGCCGTTCCGGCGCGTATGAATCCCCGCTGGGATGGATCCCCAAGGCGAAGGATATCGACCTCGTGGGCTTGCCCGGAATGACCCCGGAAAAGTTCGAGGCTTTGCAGAACATCGACATTGAGGCCTGGAAGCAGGAAGTCATCTCCCAGGACGAACTGTTCGTGAAGCTATACGAACATCTTCCGAAGGAATTGATTTTTCAGCGAGAGCTCCTGATCGCAAGGCTATGACACGAATCGCCCCTTTTTCGGGTGCCGGTTCTTTTAAGTCAGGCTTTTATGGGGACGGAGTCCCCTCATGGTCGAAGTACAGTGTCGGTACCCATGTTGTTTCCTTGACCCAGCACATCAAGTAGTCGGAGTCGAAGGATCTGCTGGAGACCAACCGATACCCATGAGGCATATCCCCGCCAAATCCGTGGTAGGTCACGACACGCGTTCCGAGAGGAAGTAGCGAGAGCTTCCGGCGTACAACATCAATGTATTTGTAATAGTATTCCAGCTTAAGGGAAACGGTTTCATCGATGATAGAGGGTGAATACACGTTTTCCATAAATGGATTGTACAGATAAAAAGCATTGTATACCGACCAGTCCAAATCCATCATGTTCCCATGGATGAATTCGATATTCTCGATATTCGCGCCCAATGCAATCGCCTCGGCCTCCGCCAATAAATGAAGCCTTTGGTCAATCCCCGTGAATCGGGCTGATTGTGTTGCGGCACCGATGAGGCAGAATTTTCCCGGACCGCATCCCACGTCCAGAACCCTGGCGTCGTGACCCTGAACGAGCATTTCCGCGGCGCAAATAGCCACATGGACAGGCGTCCAATGCCTGGAGGAAAGGCGCTGCGATTCATACGTGAATAGCTCATCGAACTTGCGATCCGATATCGGAGCGCCCTCCCTAAGCGCACCGAAAATATCATCCGATTTGACCCGCCTGCTCCGGACAATCGCATCACTCATGTTCAACACAATGCACCTCTTGGTTCCAATTACGATTGATGCTTGCGCCACCGCTCCAATTTCGGGAGAAATCCCTCGATTAGCGGAATAGCATCCCCGATCGGAAGCCGGGCCTGCTCTACCAAGATCCGGTGAAGCCTCCAACTCATTTCTTCAATCGTCAATTCGGGCTCCGTGAATCTTCCGGATTTGAAGCAATTGATGCAATAAGATTTTATGCGGAGATTCGCCTCATTCGTACCCATGAATAAAGGGTTGTCCAGTTGCATGCCGCAACTCTGGCACAGGGATCTTTCCGCGGGCGTTTGCACGCCGCGCTTCGTTCGAAGGCCGTTCTTAGCCAAGGGATTCCTGCTTGTACCCGGATTCTCGTCACTTATCACTTTCCCACCTTTTCACTTGAGGCAATTAACACTAGGGTGCGCTTACTGAAGGATTCTGGCAAGCGGCGAGCGCTTGACCGAAATCCTCGAAGCAATTTTCATCGCCCACCAAATCCAATATCCCGGCGTTCCTCAGTTTAATCGCCACCCGTTCGTTCGCGCCGGCAAGCATAACCCTGACTTTGCGTTTATGCAGATCTTGGACGGCATATTCGAGGGCTTGGATCCCGGTGATATCCATGAATGGAACCCAACCAAGCCTGAGAATCAGAATTTTCGGATCGGTGTGCGTGCTGGCAAGGGCCCAATCAAGATTTTCCACGGCGCCGAAAAAGAAAGGCCCCTCGATGGAGAAGGCAAGCACGCCGGAAGGCAGTTTGCCGGCCGCGCGTTCGGAGTAGGCTTGGCTCATTTCCTGCTGGGTGACTTCACGAATTTCAACACTGGATACCATCCTGCGAAGGAATTGCAGAATCGCAAGGATTACGCCGATATTGACGGCGATCACCAAATCCGCGAAAATGGTTAATCCAAAAGTCACCAGGAGGATGGCAATGTCGGCGCGCGGAGCCCGTCTGAGCATTTTCGTAAAGTGCTTGATTTCACTCATGTTCCAGGCGACCACGAACAGGATCGCCGCAAGGGTTGCCAACGGAATATTGACCGCCATCGGAGCAAGGAACAGGATGATGAGGATGAGGGTCAGGGAATGGACCATTCCCGACAGCGGGCCGGTTCCTCCATTGCGGATATTCGTCGCGGTACGCGCAATCGCACCCGTTGCCGCGAAGCCCCCGAAGAACGGGACTACTATATTCGCGATACCTTGACCCACCAACTCCTTGTTGGAATTGTGCCGGGTACCGCCCATGCCGTCGGCGACCACGGCGGAAAGCAAGGATTCGATGGCGCCCAGCATGGCGATCGTAAAAGCCGGCCCTATCAATTCGATAATACGCTGGGCATTGATGGGCGGCGCCTGGAAGGCCGGAAATCCCTGCGGTATCCCTCCGAATGCGGTGCCAATCGTTGCAATCCCATGGAAATGGAAAGCGGCTTGCAGAATTGTCGCCGCGACGACCGCGACCAACGGCCCGGGAACACGCGTCAGCCCCGGGAGTTTTGGGATCGCGATCACGATGAGTAGCGACAGCAAGGCCAACGCCGTCGTCGGCAGGTGGAGATGACCGAAGGAGTGCAATGTCAGCCAAAGTTTTTCATGGAAATGCTCGCCGGTAACCGCGGGGAGCCCGAAAAAATATCTCCATTGACCGACCCATATGATCACGCCGATACCCGATGTGAATCCCACTATGACCGGGTCCGGGATGAATTTGATGATCGAACCCATTTTGGCGAAGCCCAAAAGAAGCAGGATGATTCCCGCCATCATGGTCGCGATTTGCAAACCGGAAATCCCATACCGGTTGGTTATGCCCGAAAGGATCACGATAAAAGCGCCGGTAGGGCCCGCGATTTGAAAACGGCTGCCGCCGAACGCCGAAACGATCAATCCGGCAACTATGGCAGTGTAAATCCCCTGCTCGGGCTTCGCCCCTGAGGCGATCGCGAATGCCATAGCGAGGGGCAATGCGACCACTCCCACGATTGAACCCGAAATGATATTCGGGATCCAGTGTTGCCGTTTGAAAAGCCCGGCCTTGTATGCGTCGGAAATGGCGGTCATTGGATCAGGAATTTCCGGCGCGCGGAAAAACGGGTACCACGAGGTTAGCCCCTCACCGTTTCAGCCTGGCTGGCTATGAAGGTTCTTTCAATCCTTGCCGCCTCACCGAGGATTTCTTCCCGGCGGGCCTGGCGATTAATGGCCGCTTTGAAGCCTTCATCCCGCAGCGCGAAGGATAGCCGCGAAAGCAGATGAAGGTGGGCCCTGACGGTCGGGCTGAGAAGCCCGAATAACGCTTGGACCGGTTTACCGTCCAGGGCATCGAAATCAATAGGCGTCTCCAGAAAACAGAGGGTAATTACGGGTTGCGAAACATGGAGGACAACGGGGTTTCGCACATGGGGAATCGCGATTCCGTCCCCGATCCCGGTGGAAGCCAGGTCCTCCCTGGCGAGGATTACCCGAAAAACAAAATCCTTGTCGACCCCATCCGGGAGTCGCATATGTTCAACGAGGGACTTGAGCACGGCGCTTTTCGTATTCCCCTCGATGCGGTAAAATATCCCCCCGCTTTGGAGGGCCTCCACAAGGCTCGGGATGGTCGTCCCGCTGTTAATAGGCTCGTGGAAAATGTCCGGGGATACATTGATTTTCCGGCTCGTGGCCCATTCCAAAAGCTCGGCCCGGTTGAATCGATACTGATCGTTCACCCGGTAAGCCGGCAAAAAACCTTGATTGATCCACCTATACACGGACTTTTCAGAAATGTTGAGTAGGTTCGCGGCTTCTTTTACACCCAGTTGCATGGTTCCCCTATGTTCTCGCTCCCAACAAGCCTATTGCCTTTTCGGTCATTTAATGGACATATAGCCCAATTGTATTAATTATGTCCATGAATGTCCATTTGAAGATGCCTCAGAAAGTCGAAATTAGCGAGTTCGAGTGAGGATGAAGGGTTGGTGGAGGGGGGATGATCGCCCTTGTTTGCCATTCCGGCAAACCCAATCGGCAATAAGTCCTGACCTCTTTCGATTGCAGTCGAACAGGCCTCACAGCGCCACAGATTCGTCGATTTGCGGTGAAACCGGAAGGCACGGTTGTTGCGAATCATTACCGTGACGGCCGGCCTATGGATTGACCGGCTTCAAGAAATCGAGGACGACATGCGAAACGAATTGAATTCGAAAATCCGCTTTTTCCTGGTCGCTGCCCTCGCTACCTTGGCCTCCGCGAACACAACCGTGCCGCAAGAATTTTTCGATTCCATGTCCACATCGAAATCGTCACCGGTTCCCGCCGTGCGCGTCGCCAAGAACGAAAGGATGCTGGTAATCAACGTCAAAGGCGACCCGGACCGGAATGGGGATTCCGCGATCTACGTCCTTCTGGAGCACTTCTTCCGCGGAGCCACCGAAGCCGAAAAGAATGCCCCGATTCGACCCCGCGTTCGCTGGCTGCTCCGTTCGCCTAAGGTTCCCAGAGCCGCTTGGATGGCGAACTATGCGCTGCCCGTCTCGGAGGCCTTTCCGGTGCCGGCCCAGGGAGCGGCTTTCATAGAAACCTGGCCTTATGGATTGATTGCCGAGGTAGCCTACCTTGGTCCATACGGGAATGAGCAGGCGACCATAGACTCCCTCAAGCAGTATATCGCCGACAATGGTTTCGCCCTGATTGGGGAGCTGGAAGAAGAATACGAACGCGGGCGCGGTACCCTATACCAAGGTCAGCCCCAGTCGTACAAAACCTGGCTCCGGTTCCGCATTCATGAAATCCAGGACTTCGTTCCGCGGACGGTTCCCCTGAGCGCGAATCCGTAAGGGCCCTATTGCCAGGGCCGCGCGACCTAGGCCGCCGGTTCCGCTTGCGTATCCCCGCTGACCAAGGCATCCATCTTCCGGTAAATGGTGCGGATGCTGATACCGAGCTCCTCCGCGGTCTTAGCCTTGTCGCCGTGATTCTTCTTGAGGGAATTCCGGATGACCATCATCTCGATCTCTTCCATGGTCATCCCGCTGCCGATATTCACCTGCATGGCGGATCCGGTCCCGTTGCTCAGTTCGTCGGGTAGATCTTCAGGCGTGATTTGGTGGCCCAGGCACAGGATCACGGCCCTTTCGATGGCGTTCTCCACTTCCCGGACATTGCCCGGCCAAGTGTAGTTCTCCATGATGCGGAGCGCGTCCGCGTTGATGGAAAGGTTCGCCTTCTTGTTCTTCTTGCAATACTTGGCGATGAAGTGGGCGATCAAGGAATGCAGGTCCTCGGGCCGCTGGCGCAGGGGCGGTATTTGCAAAGGGATGACGTTCAGGCGGTAGAACAAGTCTTCGCGGAACAGGTTCAGTTCCACTTGCTTGCGCAAGTTCTTGTTGGTTGCCGCGATCACGCGCACATCCACCTTCTGGGTGGCTCCGCCCACGGGGGTCGCTTCGCCTTCTTGCAGGATGCGCAGCAGCTTGGGCTGCACCGTGAGGGGCATCTCCCCTATTTCGTCGAGGAAGATGGTCCCCCCGTTGGCTTCCTGAAAGCGGCCTTTTTTGTCCTGATAGGCGCCGGTGAACGCGCCTTTCTTGTAGCCGAACAGCTCCGCTTCCAAAAGGTTCTCCGGAATGGCGGCGCAGTTCACCGTGATGAAGGGGCGGTTCGCGCGCGCAGAGTTGGAAAATATGTATTGGGCCAGCACTTCCTTGCCGGTGCCGGATTCGCCCAGGATCAAGATGTTCGCGTCGCTTGCGGCCGCCTGTCCGGCGCGCTCGATCAGACTCTTAAAAGCGCGGTTCTTGCCCCATTCGAAATTGGGGGACTGGGTAATCCGCAGCTTTTCCTTGAGCAGGAAATTCTCTTCCAACAAGGCGGTCTTCTCGAAGGCGCGATTCACCACCGCGATGATTTCCTGCTTATTGAAGGGCTTGGGGATGAAATCGTAGGCTCCCGTCTTCATGGCGGTGACGGCGTCATCGATGGTGCCGTGGCCGGTGATCATGATGATCTGGATGTTGGGATTGAATTCCTTTACCTTCGCCATGAACTCTAGACCATCCATCTTAGGCATCTTGAGATCGGTGATGACGACTTGGGGAATATTCTCCTTTACCAGGTCCAGGGCTTTCTCGGGTTCCTGGCTGGTGATCACTTCCATTTCCAGGCCGGCCAAAGCCCGACCCATGGAATCGATGATGTTCTTTTCGTCGTCTACGATCAGCAGCTTTTTCTTCATATCGATTCCTTTAAGCAAGGGCTAGACCAATTACCGGTTCCAGGTTGGAAACCGGAAATGGGTGCGATTTCCCGAGTCCTGATGCAAAGATCCCACCTCCACGGGGATTTGTCTTCCCCAATGGTTTGCCAAAATGGCAGCTGCTCTGACTTCCTGTCCGTAAGAGTTTGGGGGTACATTTCTGGAATGACTAAAGCAATTCCGGGTGATTCCGGCTCCCCTCTGGTTGATACCGCAACCTTGGTGGACCGCGCCTTCACCCAGGCGGAGTACGCCATCAATATCACTGACCGGGAAGGGAAACTCATCAAGGTCAATAAAGCTTACATCGAATTGTATAAGTTCCGTTCCGAAGCCGACGTATTGGGGAAAACCCAGCGCGTGATCCGCTCTCCCCATACGCCGGATTCCGTATACAAGGACATGTGGTCGACCATTTTCAGGGGCGAAACCTGGCGCGGTAACCTAACCAATCTGGCCCAGGATGGCAGTGAAGTTTTCGTGAATCTGACCATCACTCCCGTGCGGGAAAACGGCGAGATCATAGGATTCATGGGTTTCTCCCTCGATCGCGCGCAACAGGTGCTCCTGGAACGGGAACTGTTCCACGCCAACAAGCTGGTCGTGCTGGCCACCATGGGCGCCGGGCTCGCTCATGAGTTGAACAATCCCTTGGCGAGCATCCTGCTGGATGCGGAATATCTGAAAGACATCTTCGCGGAACCCGGCAAGGCCATCGAATGGGAAACCGCCGCGTCCGCGGCAACTTCTGTTATCCAGGGGGTGGAACGGATGAAAAAGGTGTTGGAGCATTTGCTGATGTATTCGCGCAAAGAAGGCGGCCAAAAATTCTCGACTTTGACCATGGCCCAATTGATCGAGGACAGTTTCCTTTTCCTGGAACGGCAATTGCGCAGCCGCAACATTACCATCGATGTCGAGGTGGATGGGGAAATTTTCCTCTCCGGCAACCGTACCCAGCTGGAATCGGTGGTCCACAACCTCTTAAGCAATTCCCGCGATGCTTTCGAAGGCCATAAGGGGGATAAGCGCATCCAAATCCGCGCCCGCAAGGAACAGCCTGGACTCGTTACCCTTGAGTTTTCCGATAATGCGGGCGGCATTCCGGCTACCATCCTGGATCGTATATTCGAACCTTTTTTCACGACCAAAAAAGAGCGGGAAGGCACCGGCCTGGGATTGGCCATCAGCCAGAAAATCATCGCCGAGCACGGCGGCACCATCGAGGTCGAATCCAAAGACGGCTCTACCACTTTCCGGATAATGCTTCCGGCATTGGAAGCCCCGTCCCCGGATGAGGACATGATGGAGGATTAGCCGTTACTCCGCCTCAGCCCCCGAAAAGGGGCCAGCGCCAGGGGATGATCAGCACCGCGACAACCAGACAAACAAGGCTTAGCCCCGCTCCCACTTTCATGAAGTCTGAGAAACGGTAGCCACCCTGCTGCCATACCAGCATATTGGGCGGGGTCCCCACCGGCGTCAGGAAACTGCAGGATCCCGCCAGCGCAATCGCCATCATCACCGGACGGGGATCGGCCCCGGTTCTGGCCGCGAGGTCCAATCCGATGGGCGCCATGATCACGGCGCAGGCCGTATTGGAAAGCACCGTTCCCAACAGCATCGTTACCATGATAGGCAAGCCGATAAGCTGCCAAGAGGCAGGATGGGCTCCCAACACTATACCTAAGCCGTTGGCTATCACCTTCGCCCCCCCGCTGGTTTCCAGCGCCTGGGCCACCGCGAACATGCTCCCGAAAAGGATGAGCGTCTCCCATTCGACGCTTTCAATCGCCTGCTTGCCGGTCAGGCAGCCGGCGGCGACGCATAGGATGGCGCCGGAGACCGCGACAAGCTCCAAGGGAATGTTCGCACTCCCGATCGCCATAACCGCAACCACCGCGAATAGAATTCCCGCGCTTGCGGCCATTTTCATTTTCCGGCGGCGTGGGACCGCATCAGGAGTAGCGGTCGCCAGCGTATCCGGCTTCTCTTCACTTGGCTTGACCACGGTCCTAACCGGAAGCCATCTGCGCGCCCAATCCATATAAGCCATTCCGGCCAGGGCCAGGGGAATACCCAGCCATGCGAATTCGAAAAAACCGAACGGCCGGAACCCGGAACGCGCCAGGGCATCGGACACGATCATGTTGGGAGGCGTG
Organism: Fibrobacterota bacterium; assembly: GCA_023249635.1. Lineage (GTDB taxonomy): Bacteria > Fibrobacterota > Fibrobacteria > UBA11236 > UBA11236 > Chersky-265. The sequence continues at coordinate 1,680 of JAHFCH010000213.1, read as the reverse complement.
CCTATCAGGGCGCTGAATCCCCCGAAACCGGAGGCGAAGGCCAGTGGCATCAATTGGCGGGAAACGGGGATGGCTGCGGCTCCGCAGATACCGATGATGACCGGCATAAGGGCCGCCGTGGTTCCCGTATTCGACGCAACCGTGGAGAGCAGACCGGAAGCGAGCATGGAAACCCAAAGCAAGGTTCTCTCCCCGCGCCCAAAGCGCCTAACGGCCCATGCTCCGGCGGCATCGGCCAGTCCGGTACGGAACAAGGATTCCCCTATCACAAACATCCCGGCAAAGAGGATGAGGGTCGGGTTCGAAAATCCCGCGAACAAGGATTTCATGGGAAGCAGTCCCAAGAGGGCCAATACCAGGGACCCGGCCAAAGCCGTCAGGTAATGCGGGATGCGCTTGGAGAGAAAGGCTCCCGCCATGATCCCTAAGACGATAAACATCAGCCATTCTTTTTCCATCGAACCTCCCTCCCGAGAAATAGAACATAGTCAGCAAGCCTCGTGCCCCGTAAATTGCATCTCGACCCGACTTATCCGAGTCTGCCAGAATGACAGGATAAACAAGTTTGAATTCGTTTCCATAAACCCTAATCTGGGAAGCGGAGGACGCATGAAGAACCGCGAACAATGGATTTTCCCGGGGATGCCGGTACTGTCCCTCCTCCGGGCTCAGCCGGGCTCCATCTCCGTTCTGGAAAGGTTTGGCGTCGATCCCTGGCTCGAACCGCATGCTCAGTTGGAAACCATCTGCGCAGCGAAGGGAATCCCCTGGGGGGATTTGGAGATTGAACTCAAGTCCATCTCTACACGTCGAATCGATTCGGATTGGGATGGCTTGTCCCTCCCCATGCTGCTGAACCATTTGGTTTTGGACCACGCCGACATACTTGATTCCATGCTCCCTGCCATCCGGATGGCGCTGACCCGGGCATCCGGCCGTGGAATCGCCCCGGGAAGGTTGGCCTATATCGCCACCGCATGGCCGGCCTTTACCGCGGATCTTGCCGCGCATATGCAGGAAGAGGAAGTTTTCCTTTTTCCGAGATTGCTGCAATACGACCATTGCGTGAGGCACGGGGGCCGCCATCCGGATTTCAATGCGGGTTCCGTGAAGGTATTCATCGCCTTGCGCATGCTGGGGAATGAACATAAACAGATGGACGCCTTGAAGAAATTCCTCTCGGATTGGAGGGCAATCCCCCAATCCGGTGCCGTCGAATCGGATGCCGAGAGAAGCCTCCATGACCTTCTGGAAGAATTTCAAAAGCGATTGGAAACCCATAGCCGGATTGAAGAGACAGTCCTCTTTCCCAGAGGTACGGCCCTGGAGAAGATGTTGTACGATAGGGCCATTTCGGGAAGCGCATCCGTCATGTTACCTGTCACGGCTTCAACCCGATAGCGCGCCTTCGCCAAATAGGACTTTCTGGCAGATCCCCGGACATTCTGTCAGACCATCACCGGAAAATTCTTTGGAATCCCGAAATACCAGCAACCCTGCGATGGCCCGGGTTTTGCATTCCTTGAATGACATGCATACAAGACTCGCGTTAATGCTTGCCTTCGGGGTCCTGATGGGAACCGCGGAAGCGAAGCAAGACTCCTGGTTTCATCCCGAGGCGTATCAGCTCGGGGGCCATGGCGGTCCTTGGGCCAAGCCGACGACTTTGAACGATCAATC
>JAHFCH010000212.1 GCA_023249635.1 Fibrobacterota bacterium | reverse complement strand
GTCCGGATCGGCGGGACCATGGCCCTCATGTTCGCCGTTGGGTTGCTGCGCGGTCTGATGCTGGGTAGGTCGCGGCGTATATGGGGGAGGGGGCGGCCCATCGGCATGCCCGCCGGGTTGCGAGAAGTGAAGCATCTCCAGGCCCGGATCGGAATGCGGCCGGGTATCCTGGGGCGGGCGCGAAGGGGTTTGTGGGCGCGATGGAGGAGTTTGTACCGCTGCATCCTGGGTGGCGGGCTTACTAGCGACACTCGCAGCATTCGCGGAAACGTCGGATGCGGGAGGGGTTGGGACGTGCTCCGGCGGCGCGGTCAGTCGGAAGGGCGTTTCCCGATTGGGCTTGGGGGTGGGAAGATCAGGATCATGTCCGCCCGCGGTCAGGCTGAGATCTTGCTTGGGAGTCTGGGTGCCGGCGTCGCGCGAATCGCGCTTGACCAAGGCCTGGCTGTCGCCGGGGTTTCCCGCGATAGTGCCCGAACCTTGCCGCGGATCGCGGCGCACCAGGGCCTGGGAAGAGCCGTCGAAGTTGGAAAGATCCTGGGCCGGAGGCCCGCCGGCTTTGGCGGAAGTCGGGGACGGTCCTGTCTTGGGGGACGCAGCGCCCTTGCCCGCGGGGAATTTCATGCTGAGCAAGGGCGAAGAAATGGCCACGTCGCGGCCGGCCAATTTGCGGGTGGCCTGCGATCCTTCGAAGAACGCGGCGGGCCGGTTTTGCAAATCCAACAATTGGTTCTTGAGCTTGCCCGGGGCGTGTTCCAAGGCGCCTGCCACTTGGTTGGGACCGGGAGCGAGCTTACGCCCGTCCTTGGGAGCGGAGATTTCAGCCTTGGGTGCGGCCGTCGGCGTTTTCGGGGTCGAGCGTATGGAGAACATGCCCTTAAGCTAAGGAAAGGGGGCGGGAGCGGGGGGTGGGTATAACCGCGCGCTCCCGGGCTGGTTACGGACCCGGCCCCTGGGGGCGGAAAATGCCGTATCCGGACCCCGCCGGAAGCAGGGATGCGGCTGGAATGGTTATGGCCGGAACCGCTATTTCCTCGAGATCCAGGGACTGCCTTCCAGGTAGAAGCGCAAAGGAAGATGCTCATCCTTGGTGATGCCGATCCGTGTGGTAACTTTGATGTTACCCTGAGCGGCGGCGCCCCCGGACGGGGGATAGGCGCCGGGGGGAACGAGCACCAGCGGTCCCTTGCGCAGATCCGATCCGTTGGGAAGGGATCCGATGCCGAGCGCGATCACCAATTTCCCCGGTCCGCTGCACAGGGCCAGCGGCGTATCCGAGCCCCGGCGGCGCGCCATCAATTCCAAGCCTTGCAAGGGCTCCAAGGCGCGGATGAGCACGGCTTCGCCTACGCCTTTGGCGGCGGTCACCACGTTGAAGCAGTGGTACATGCCATAGATGAGATAGGTGTAGGAACGTCCGGCGGGGCCGAACATGGCGCGGTTGCGATCGGTGGGGCCGCGGGAAGCGTGGCAAGCGCCATCGTCGCATAGGTAAGCTTCGGTTTCCACGATGCGGCCGGCGGTGCGCCCCTGCGGCGAATCGCTGACGAGCACGACGCCGAGCAGGGCCCTGGCGACGGCGACGGTGGCGGCGGCGAAGAAGGCGGCGGGCAGGGGCTTGAAAGGGTGCGCCGGGAGCGGACGGGCGGAACGCCGCCGCGCCGCGGGGTTCATTGGGCCGGGGGCGGCTGATGCGGGGCCGCCGCGGCCCGTCTGCGGCGGACGCCGATCCCGATCAGGAGTACCGCGGCCGTGCACAGGGCTTCGAAGGCGTACATCAACACCCGCGATTCCGGGATCCAGGCCTTGAGCCCGGGGTCGGTGATAATCATCTCCCCGCCCACCTTGCCCAACAGCGCCGCGCCCAGGATGAGGATGATGGGAAAACGATCCATGAGCTTGGAGAGCATGGTGCTGGCGAAGATGACCAGGGGGATGGAAAGCCCCAGGGAAAGCCAGAGCTGGGTCATGTTCCCGTGGGACACGCCGGCCACCGCCAACACGTTGTCGATGGACATGGTCACGTCGGCCACCAGGATAATCCACACCGCATGCCACACCGTGACCGGAGCCTTGCCTTCGGCATGCTCGCCGGCTTCTTCAAGCAGCAGCTTGACGGCGATCCACAGGATGGCGGCGCCGCCGACGAGTTTGATGAACTGGATTTCCAGGAGATGCGAGGCGATGAGGGTGAAAAAGACCCGCAAGAGTACCGCGCCCAAGGTGCCGATCAGGATGCCTTTGGTGCGCTTATCCTTGGGCAAACCGTGCACGGCCATGGCGATGACCACGGAATTGTCGCCCGAAAGCACGATATTGATGAGGATGATGCTAAGCGAACTGAGGAGGAACCCGCCATTCAGGGTATGGCCCGTTGCGACACTATCCAAAACGGCTCCCGTTGCGACTGTGGCTTGCGAAAATATAGAAAACCCGGGGTTCGCGACGAATCCCCGTCGCCTGTCTATAAAGCTTGGTTCGCGCCTAAAAGGGTTTATTTTGGAAGAGACGGGGAACCCCCGCCGGCGGGATACGCCTATGCAATCAGCCGGGAGCGCGCCATGCGGGTAGTCATGATGACCAACACCTATTTGCCCCACGTGGGCGGGGTGGCCAGGTCCGTGGATGGATTCAGCCGCGCCCTGCGCGATGAAGGCGTCCGCGTCATGGTGGTTGCGCCCGAGTTCCCAGGCATGGCCACGGACGAAACCGATGTAGTGCGGGTACCGGCCATCCAGCGCTTCAACGGCAGCGACTTCTCGGTGCGCCTACCCGTACCCGGTTTGCTGGACGAACCCCTGGAACGCTTCCAGCCCGATCTCATCCACGCTCATCATCCTTTCCTGCTGGGCGATACCGCCTTGCGCGTGGCATCGGCCCGCGGCCTGCCGCTCATATTCACCCACCATACCCTGTACGAAGAGTACACTCATTACGTGTCCACCGAATCGGAAGCCATCAAGCGTTTCGTGATCGATTTGTCGACCGGCTACGCCAACCTTTGCGATCACGTTATCGCCCCCAGCCAATCGGTGGCTGTCTTGCTGCAACAGCGCGGCGTGACTTCGCCTATCACCGTGGTGCCCACCGGTGTCGAACTGGATCGCTTCGCGAAGCGATCGGGCCGCCGTTTCCGCAAAGCCAACGGCATTCCCGCGGACGCTTTCCTGGCCGGGCATATCGGCAGGCTGGCGCCCGAGAAGAACCTGATGTTCCTGACGCGGGCCGTGGCCCGCTTCCTGCAGGAGCGCCCTAAGGCGTGGTTCCTGGTGGCGGGCAGCGGTCCTCTCGAAGACGGGATAAAAGAAGTGTTCGCGGAAGCCGGAGTGCTGGATCGGACCCGCTTCGCGGGCATCCTGCATGGCCGCGATCTGGCCGATGCTTACGATGCCATGGACGTATTCGCCTTCGCTTCCAAGAGCGAGACGCAAGGCATGGTAATGGCCGAAGCCATGGCGGCGGGCACGCCCGTGGTGGCCGTGGACGCCAGCGGCGTCCGCGAAGTGGTGCGCGACGGCGTGAACGGCCGCAAACTTTCCGTCGAGGACGGCGACGCTTTCAGCGCGGCCCTGGCCTGGATCGCGGACCTGCCCCTGGAAGGCCAACGCAGGCTTTCCCGCAATGCGCTCCGCACCGCGCGCGAATTCTCTTCCCAGGCTTCGGCCGCCAGGCTCGCCTCGGTTTACCAATCGGTGTTGAAGCGCAAGGCGGCCTGGGAAGTGCCGGAAGAAGGGATGTGGCAAAGCGCGATGCGCCGCATCGCCACCGAATGGAAATTGTTGGGCACCATCGCCCACGCCGCGGGCACGGCCCTGGTGGGCGCCGAAGCGCCTTCCGCCCTGGAAGGCAGGCCCGTTTGATCCATGTTCTAGAGAGCCGGCTCCGCCAGCTGCGGCGCTGGTTCAGCCGCAGCGAATGGTCCCTGCGCCTGCTGCGCGTCCCCAAGCTCGAAGACGACAATAAGCGCGGTCTGGTGCTCATCCAGATTGACGGCCTGGCCCGGGCGCAGTTGGAGCGGGCCCTCAAGCGCGGACGCATGCCCTTCCTGAACAAGCTGCTGAAGCGCGAAGGCTACCATCTGCATGACGTGTATTCCGGTATCCCCTCGACCACGGCGGCGGCCCAGGCGGAATTGTTCTACGGCGTCAAGGGAGCCATTCCCGCCTTCGCCTACCGGGAGCGGGACAGCGGCCGCTATGTCAAACTCATCCTCCCGGAATGCGCCTCGCGCATAGAAAGCGATCTGGGCAAGCTGGGGGCGGGGCTATGCGAAGGGGGCAGCTCCCACTCCAACATGTATTCCGGAGGCGCGGCCGAATCGCATTTCTGCGCCTCGGGCCTTTCCCCGGCGGTGATCTGGAAGAACGCGAACTTCCTCGCCATGTTGGCCGTGCTCCTCTGGAACTTCGCCAGCATTCTGCGGCTCATCGGCCTGCTGCTTGTCGAAATGGTAGTCGCGGTATACGACGCGGTACGCGGCTCCATTTCCCGCCACGAGGTCCGCCAGGAGCTGCTTTTCATATTCTCGCGGGTGCTGGTGGTGGTGGGTTTGCGCGAACTGATCGCGGTGCAGGCTTCAATGGACGTAACCCGCGGCCTGCCTTTCGTGCACGTCAACTTCGTGGGTTACGACGAGCAATCCCATCGCCGCGGGCCCGGCTCCAAGTTCGCGCACTTCTCCCTGCTCGGCATCGATAATTGCATCATGCGCATCTGGGCCGCCGCGCACCGATCCTATCGGCGCGACTACGACGTATGGATTTATTCCGATCACGGGCAGGAATCGGCCATCCCCTACGAAAAGGAGAACCATCGCCCGGTGGAGGACGCCATTTCCCAGGTGCTGGCCGCCCCGGTGGCTTCGCCCACCGCCGTCCGCCGCGCCCCGCGCATGGTGCAAAGCGAGCATTACGCGGGCAGCAAAGCCGAAGGTTACCTGCTGCGCCGCTCGGGCACCAAGGTGACCGCGGAAGCGCCTGTGCAGCCGGGCTCGCCCATCGTGATCGCCGTAGGTCCTTTCGGCCATCTCTACCTGCCCGAAAAGCTCGCCGACGGCAAACGCGCGGGGCTGGCGCGCCGCCTGGTCACCGAAGCCAACATTCCCATGGTCCTTTATCCGGACGGACCCGGCCGGGCCTTCGCGGTAACCCCGGAAGGCCAATTCGAATTGCCCCGGGACGCGGCGCGCGCCTTGGGTCCCATGCACGCCTTCGCCGAGGAATGCGGCCGCGACCTGGTAGCGTCCTGCCATCATCCCCATGCGGGCGATTTCCTGATCGCGGGCTGGCGTCCGCGCGGAAAGCCGATCACGTTCGTGTGGGAGAACGGCGCCCACGGCGGACCCGGCTACGAGGAAACCCACGCCTTCGGCCTGTTCCCGGCCAATGCGCCGCTGCCGCGCCAAGGAAACTACCTGCGCTACCATCAGATCCGGGAGGCGGCGCTGCACGTCCGGGGCATGCCTTCGACCCTACGGCCCTACCTGCGCCGCAGCGTCGGGGAACGCTCCCTGCGGGTGATGACCTATAACGTGCATGGCTGTTCGGGGATGGATGGCAAGGTCTCGGCCGCGCGCATCGCCCGCGTCATCGCGCAATACGAGCCGGACATCGTGGCGTTGCAGGAATGCTATGGGTCGCGCCGCGGCGACCAGGCCCGCGCCATCGCCGCCGAGCTCAAGGAAGCCTACCATTATCCCGAAGATCTCACCGTGCTACAGGACGATTTCGGCAACGCCATCCTCAGCGTGCCCAAGCTGAGTTTGGTCAAGTCCGCGAAACTTCCCACCCTGCCGGGCCGGGAGATCGAGATCCGCGGCGCCATGTGGGCCAAAGGCGCATTCGCGGGCGGCGATCTGCACTTCCTCAATACGCATCTCGGACTGTATTCCCTGGAGCGCCAGCGGCAGGCCGATGCCTTGATGGGTCCGGAATGGCTGGACAGCGAAACCTGCGGCACGCCCGCCATCCTGTGCGGCGATTTCAACGCCTTTCCCACCTCGAGCGTATACCGCACCTTTACCGGTCGCATGCACGAAGCCCAGGAAAACGCCGAAGGCCATAAGCCGCGCAACACCTTTTTCGGCCGCCACCCCGTCTTCCGCATCGACCATATCTTCTGCAGCGCCGAATTCAAGACGGTAAAGGTGGAAGTGCCGCATACGCATCTGACACGGCTGGCTTCGGACCATTTGCCGATTGTGGCGGAGGTGAGGCTTAGGATTGAAAAGAAGATCGGTTCGGATACCGGGACTGCGGAATTGAAGCCGATTACTTCGTAGCGATACATCGTCGGGCGTACGGGGCGAAGCGCCCCTTGGCGTCGGGCGTAGGAAAAAACCGGGAGGCAATGCCTAACCGGTTTTTCATTTTCAGCCCCATTTTTTTTCGCCCGACGCCGAACGCCCGACGATGTGCTGCCCGAACCCCCGATTGCTACCTTCCCCACCACACACGCAAAGAAGGCTTTTCTTCCCCAATGGCCGAACGCATCAATTCCCTCCTCGACATCCGCTTCCTCGGCAATTCCCTGCATGAACATCTCATCGTCCTGCTCGGGATTCTGGTAAGTCTCGGCCTGGTCCGCATCTTCCAGGTGTTCGCCATCCGGCGCCTGCGCAAGATCTTCGCCCGCACCGCGACCACTTGGGACGATCTGCTCGTTTCGGTGCTCGAGTCGGACGTGGTGCCCGCCCTGTACATCATCATCATCTATCTGGGGTTGCGCGATCTGCCTTGGCGGCTTTCGGTCCGGGACGGTATGCGCACGGCCATGACCATCGCCGTGACCCTCTTCGCGGTGCGTATCGTGCTGGCCATTGTCAACCATTCGCTCGCTTCGTATTGGCAGCGGCATGCCAGCGAGCGCACCACGGCGCGCGAGAAGAACCTCAACGGTATCATGACCATGGCCAAGATGGTGGTCTGGATGCTGGGATTCATCTTGCTGCTGGACAACCTCGGCATACGCATCTCGGCCTTCATGGCGGGGCTCGGAATCACCGGCATCGCGGTGGCGCTGGCGGGCCAGGCCATCCTGGGCGATCTGTTCTCGTACTTCGTCATCTTCTTCGATCAGCCCTTCGAAGTGGGCCACGTGATCAAGGTCGGCGATTTGCAGGGCGAGGTGGAGCAGATAGGCCTCAAGACCACGCGGCTGCGCAGCGGGGACGGGGAGCAGATAATCCTCTCCAACAAATTCCTCACCGATTCCAAGGTGCAGAACTTCAAGCGCATGCACCGCCGCCGGGTGGTCTACCACCTCGACTTCGAGGCGTCCGCCGCCGCGGAAACCCTGCGCGGCATTCCGGCGCTGATCAAGGCGCAGTACCAACGTTTCGCCGACGTCACCTTCGAGCGCTGTCATTTCGTCCGCATCGCCGATGGGGTCCCGCGTTTCGAGACGTCCTATGTGGTGGAAACCCCGGACCATGGCCGCTACCTGGATATCCAACATGAGGCCAACCTGGGCCTGCATGAGGAATTCGCCAAAGCGGGTATCGTTTTCGCGGTGCCTTCGCGGCGCGTCCAACTCCTCAAGGGGTCTGACAATTAGTTATTTTTCGGGGCATCAATCCCGCGCCGGTATGGGCCGGCGGTGCGGAGTCCCTCGGTCGGGGGCGGGAGATCCATGAAGAAGAAGCAGGCGGGAAAATCGGGTAAGCCGGCGGCCCACAAAGCCGTGAAGAAGGCCGTCAAGAAGGCCGTAAAAACGGCTGTGAAGAAGGCGGCAAAAACGCCTGTGAAAAAGACGGTGAAAAAAACCGTGCCCGCTGCGAAACCCGTTAAGCCCAAGGCCACCCCAAAGCCGGCGAAACCCGCCAAGGCGGCCGAAACCTTCGTTCCCGACGCTGCGGATACAGCGGCGGTGGAAGTCCCGGCCAGCCGCGACGAAAAAGCCGGGCTCGATAAGGTCATGGCCAGCCTCACCCAGATTTTCGGCGGGCGCGATTTCATGTCCGATGCCGAGCTGGACGCGTTCCTGGACGATAAGATGGCGAGCGGCGAGATCCCGCCTTCGGCGGCCCTGGATCCGCTCGACGAAGCCCAGAGCCTCGTCTACGAAGCCTGGAACAGCGCCGGCACCGAAAAATCGAGCCTGGCCCGCCGCGCCCTCGAGGTATGCCCGGATTGCGCAGATGCCTATACCATTCTGGCCGAAGAGGATGCCAAGAGCCTGGATTCCGCGCTGGCACTGTACCGTAAGGGCGTGGAGGCGGGTAAGCGCGCATTGCCGGCGGGAACCTACGATCGCGCCCAGGGACGCTTCTGGGAGGTCATGGAAACCCGGCCCTATATGCGCGCGCGCCTGGGGCTCGCGGAATGCCTGTGGGAGATGGGCAAGAAGGAAGAGGCCTTGGGCCACTTGCGGGACTTGCTACGCCTCAATCCGGCGGATGATCAGGGCGTGCGGTACATCCTGCTGCAATGCCTGCTGGAGTCGGGCGCCGACGAAGAGCTGGGCGCGTTGCTTGATCGCTACGGGAAGGATACGTCGCCGGAAATCCGTTTCACGCGGGCGCTGTGGATGTTCCGTCGGCATGGTCCCGGCAAAGCCGCCGATGCCGCCCTCACCGACGCCCATAAGGCCAATCCGCACGTGGCGGCCTACCTGCTTAAGCGCAAGGCCCTGTCCAAGGGCGTACCCGATGCCGCCGAGAACGGCAGCCCCGAGGAGGCGGAAGCCTATGCCGCCGGGGCCCTGGATGCCTGGCACAAGACCCTGGGCGCCGTGGACTGGCTTTCCGGCTGTACCTCCCGCTAAGGCGCGTCCGGCGGATTGCGCCGGGCTGCAGCCTGCCCCCGCCTTGAATCCTGGGTGGTTTTGTTCCGGATCGCCTTGCGGCCCCGGACTCGGGGGATTTCCACTCATCTCGGGCCCGTGAGGAGTATAGATTGCAAGCAGGGTCAATCAGGAGGGGTACCGTGGCGAGTGGGAAGACAGCAGCAAGGGCGTACGCGATGTGCCTGGCGGGAGCGCTGGCGGTGGCCGCCGCGACGGAACAGAAATTGGAATTGCAGCAGGTGTTGCCGCTCGAGGGCCCCGCCTTGGTGCAACCCTCCGGGCTCGTGTACGACGGCAAAAGCCTGCTCATGATTTCCAGCGTCCATGACGACGATATCTTTAAGATCGAAGTACAGGGGGACAAGGCCGTCTTCAAGGAATCCATCCGCATCCGCTTCCCTAAGGATGCGCAAAACATGAAGCTGGCGTGGCGCGGCATCACCGCGACCAAAGGCGGCGATCTTTACCTCGCCAGTTCCCAGGCCTGCCGGGTCATGAAAGTGGAAGCGAACGGCGATGCGGAATGGGAAGGCCCGAGCCTGCTGGAAGCGGGCGCGGAAAAGGGATTGTTCTCCGGGGAAAATTCCGGCATCGAGGGATTGGTTCCCGCCGGCAAGAAGAAGTTCTTGCTGGCCGCTTCACGGGAACCGCGCGGCCTGCTCGATCTGGATCTCTCCATGTCCAAGCCCGTCATCACGGCCTGGCTGGTGGAGAAGACGAAAATCGCGCTGCCGGCCGGCAGGCGTAAGCCGGATTTCTCCGACCTCGCCGAGGATAAGGGCCAGATCTGGGCCCTGGACGCCAACTCCGACGCCATCTGCCAGGTGAAATGGAACGGGCAGGATTACATCGAGGGCGAGCATTGGAGCTTCGGCCACGTAAGCAACGATTCCAAGTACCGCTACGGCGGCCTACGCATGGGACTGGCCAGGGGGCTGGCCATGGACGGGCAATCCATCTACATCGCCATCGACAATAAGGGCGTGGCCCGCGCCGGCGATCCCGCCGACAAGCGCCCCCTATTGCTCGTCTTCAAGCGACCCCACGGCGTCTAGCTCCCCCCGAAAAGCTATTTTATCCGCGCACCCTTTTTTCCCGGGGCCCCCCTCGCGGGCCGCCCGGTCATGGAGCGACGATGGATTGTCCCAAATGCGATTCGATCATGGAAGACATCACCTTTCACGGATTCACCGTGGAGCGCTGCACCCAATGCAAGGGCATTTGGTTCCCCGGGGTCGAGCATAAGGAACTGAAGAAGCTGAAAGGTTCCGAATCCATCGACATCGGCGATGCCAAGCAGGGCAAGGAATACGATGAGATGGAAAACGTGCATTGCCCCGAATGCGATACCCTGATGGATCGCGTCGCGGACAAGTTCCAACCGCATATCCATTACGAAGCCTGCCACAAGGGCCACGGTTTCTATTTCGACGCCGGCGAGTTCAAGGATTTCAAGGAAGAGACCCTGGGCGATTTCGTGAGAAGCCTGGGTATGTTCATCAAGAAGAAGAAATGATGCGAATGCGCCGGCAGATCACGTTCCCGTGTTTGTCACTGGCCGTGGCCGCATGCCTCATCGGCTGCGCCAAGGCGCCGAGTCCCGCGGTTGTACCCGCTGGAGAACCTGCCGCCGCGATTGCGCCCGGAGACACCGCAGCCACCGCCCGCGACATGACCGGCGCCGATACGACGCTGCACGGTCTTGCCGCTCTGGAGGGCTGCCGCTACCAAGCCGCCCGGACGCTTGTCTCCCGTTATTGCGCCGATTGCCATACCCCGGCCGGCACCCATCGGGCCCAGGCCAAGGCCACCCGTATTCTGCGCGTGGATACCTATGAGCAATGGATGGCCGCTTCGAAAGCGATACCCGGGCGCGTCGATCTTGATTCGTTGGAAGGTAAACCCATGCCGCCGGGGAAGTACCCCAACCAGCCCACGGTGGAAGAGCGGAAGCTTTTGGCCGACTGGGTGCGCCGCGGCAGCCCTAATACCGAAGACGGACGCTAAGCTGTCTGCGTCCGGCGGTTCGCGTCAAGCGCGGTTCGCTTATCGGTTGATCCGCTTATCGTTTTTCGCCTAGCGTTTCAGTACGGAAATCTTCCCGCTTTGCGATCCGGCCCGGGTCTTCAGGATGGCCAGATAATCGCCCTGCGGCAGCTTGGCGTAGTTCCAGGCCCAACGGGAC
>JAHFCH010000211.1:7158-10978 GCA_023249635.1 Fibrobacterota bacterium | reverse complement strand
CTTCCATAAGCTTCTGGAAGGATCCTCGCCGGAAGGATTCGATGGCGCCCAAATCGAAATAACGACATCCGACGATGACAAAGTAAAGGATGACAAAGTAGAGGAAAAGGATATCGGGAAAGCGAAAGACAAGCAGGCCGAAGCAGCGGCTGTCGTGGCCGCTCCTGCGCCCGTCAGGACCGATGTGCAGCTGAGTCCCGACTTCGCGCCTGTCGGCGCCTCCCAGGAAAACGCCCGCATCGCGCAGACGGAACATTTCCGGGACATAGGCCGCAACATGGCGGAGCGGATCATGGTTTCGGCCGACCCTTCCGCCGGTCCCCAGGAACTTCGTATGTCGCTGCGCAACTGCGCGTTGGACGGCACCGAAGTCCGGTTCAAGCAGGTGGGCGGGGAAATGCAAATCGCCTTTTTCCCTTCCAGTCCGGGCAATCTGCAACTGCTGCGCGAAGAGGGCCGCAACCTGCTCGCTACGCTCAAGGAGCGCATCGGAAATGACGTCAAGGTCCGCGTCGTCTCGGGAATCGGACAGGGCGCCGATGACGGATTCGAGGAAGACCTGTCATGAAAAACGTTTCATCGTGGCCTTGGCCGGAAATATCCCGCGAATGCCTGCATCGCTCAAACCTCCTCCGCAAAGCGGATGGTATCGCCAAGCTGAATCTGGCCGGAGACGGGTACCGGTTACAGTTCCCCGCGGTTTTCCAGGCGCCGTTCAACCCGGCCGTCGAAATCTCCGTGCTCTTAGGCGGAATGCGCATCCTGATCGAGTCCGAATCGATACCGAGAAAAGAGCCCATGTACTCGCTGCTCGAAGGCCTTGAAGATGGGGACCTCCCACCGGAAGCGCTGGGCGCGATTCTGGAATCGTCCTTCGAGACGATCCTGGCCGGAGCGGAGAAACTCTTCGGCGCGCCGTTGGCGATCGAACATATCCGGGCGATGGGTGGAGCGCCCCGCGCCGAGGTGCCTACGGTGGACGTCTTCCTGGAACCGGAGCCGGCCTCTGCGGCGGAGCCGATCCGTATCCGCATCCGGCTTGAGGATCAAGTCCTGGAAACTTTGTTGGGCCGTCTGACGCCTTTACCTACCGATGCCGGCCCGGATATGGGCCATGTACCCGTGATGGTAACGTTCACGGCGGCGGAAGCGAAATTGCGCGTCGCCGAATTCGCGGATTTGGAGTGCGGCGACGTGATCCTTATCGACGCGGATCCGCGCTTGAAAAACGGAATCAAGGTCAGGGCCGGCGGCGCCGCGCGCGCCTGCGCCCTGGCGACCTGGGAAGGCAGAGATCTCATCTTGGAGGAAAGCATGGCTATGGAGGGGAATAAGGACGGCGCGCATGACAACACCGGCAAACATCCGTTGGAGGAATTGGACGTCGATATCGCATTTGAGCTGGGACGGCGCCTGATCCCGATCCGGGAACTCGGGGAATTGAAGGCAGGGCATATCTTCTTGCTTCCGGAAAATCCGGAAGGGCTTGTGGATATCCGCGTCCATGGCATCACCCTGGGAAAAGGCACGCTGGTCAAGGTCTCCGGGCACGTCGGCATCCGCGTGGAGTCGTTGCGTGGAAAGGAATCGGACAAGCGGGGGGTGCATGCCGTGGAACCAGGCGTCCCGGAGGCGGAAGCCGCGCCCGCTGAGGCCGGTACGGTAGAGTCCGGGCCCGTAACGGCCGAAGCCGGGACGAATATGGACCAAGCGGTAACCGCCGGGGCGGACCATCATGATCATCCATAGCGCCCATAACCTCCATAGCCTCCATAGCGTCCATAGCGCCGCCGCCGCAGTGATGCCGGGTTTCGAAATGGCCAAGAACCTCCCGGCCATGACGATAACTTTGACGTTGCTGGGACTGTTGCCTTTCGTGGCGGTAATGGTCACCTCCTTCGTCAAGCTCGTAGTCGTCATTTCCCTGCTTCGCAATGCCCTGGGGACCCAGCAGACTCCGCCGAATCTGGTGGTGAACGGACTGGCCTTGATCCTTTCCTTCTACATCATGGCTCCGGTCATTACCGATATGGTGGATATCGGCGGCAAGCAGAAGGTGAATTATTCCGACTTCGCGTCTGTCTCGACCGCCTTCGAAAAAACCTCTGCGCCCTTGAGAACCTTCATGATGAAGCATTCCAACAAAAAGGAGCGAGCGTTCTTCGTTAAGTCCGCGAAGGACATCTGGCCGCCGGAAATGGCTGAAAAGGCGAAGGAAACGGACCTCCTGATCCTGATCCCTTCCTTCACCGTGAGCGAATTGACCTCGGCGTTCATCATCGGGTTCTTCATTTACCTGCCCTTCATCGTCATCGATCTGGTGGTCTCGAACGTATTGCTCGCCTTGGGCATGATGATGGTCTCGCCCATGACGATTTCAACGCCTATCAAATTGCTCCTGTTCGTGGTGATCAACGGCTGGGCGCGTCTTATCCACTCCCTGGTCCTGACCTATTCATGATCGCCGCACCCGGATACATCGAAGGATTCCGCTTATGATGACCGAAGCCCACGTACTCGAGATGACTTCCAAGGCCATGACCTTAATCGTCTATATCTCGATCCCGACGGTCCTTACCGCGACCCTGGTAGGCGTCGCAGTCAGCTTGGTGCAGGCCTTGACCCAGGTGCAGGAACAGACCCTTTCCTTCGCCGTCAAATTGATCGCCGTCTTCATCGTGCTGGCCATGACCTTGCGATGGGCGGGTGCCGAAGTGAAACAGTTCTCGGAGGAGATTTTCGATTCCTTCCCCAAATACATCCGGGAGGGCTGAAGCATGCCGTCGAGCGCCTATTTAATCCGTAGGCTGATCCGAATCGTGCTATGGCCGGCGGTGGCCGTCTTTTTTACCGTTGCCGGCCAGGCCCCTGCCGCCGAAATTTGCGATCTGACGATAACCGATTGCGCGCCCCAAACGACCGCTAAAACGCTGATCGTACCCTCCAAAGCCATTTACCTGACCCCGACCGTTCCCGCCTGCCCGGACTCGGTACAGGTACCGGCCCTGCCGGTGGCGCCCGCGATTGTGATCCTGATCGATCAGAGCCTGAGCATCCGCGAATACAATGACCCGGAGGCAAGGCGCTACCAGGCGGCGGCCGACATCCTGGACCTGATCAGCCAAGCCGTCCC
Source organism: Fibrobacterota bacterium (assembly GCA_023249635.1). Classification (GTDB taxonomy): domain Bacteria; phylum Fibrobacterota; class Fibrobacteria; order UBA11236; family UBA11236; genus Chersky-265. The sequence goes on along the minus strand of JAHFCH010000211.1, from coordinate 7,845 downwards.
CGATGCGGCCGTGGCCCTGACCGCGTTCAATGAAAGCCTGGTGTTGGACTATCGGGACGATGCTTTTTTCAAGCCGGCCTTTCCCAAAATCGCCGCCCACGCCTACGATTCCTATGTCCCGCTCACCGCGCTTAACAGAGGATTCCCGAACGGCCGCAGTGGCTTGGACACGCTTAAGGAGTATCTACGGACCGAGGACGGCAAACTCGTCCATCAGACCAAACGCCGGGAGGATGGGCTCCTGACCGATTTCGTTCTGGCCTACCAGGCCGCGAGAGTCATTCTGGCGACATCCAAGGCGCCCAAGAATCAGCAATTCGTGATTCTGATCACGGATGGAGAGCCGCAGGACACGGGCAATCAGCAAGATGTCGCGGATCTGCTTAAGGGCAAGGACATCCCCACGACGTTCGCCATGTTCCTCGGCCAGTCCGATAACAGTTCCGTACCGGCCGGCTTGGAGGACTTCATCCGGAAAGTCGCCAAGAACGGCTATTCCGCGGCCAATCCGCGCAGCATCGTTTTCCCCCTCAAATCCACGCCGACCGACTTCGCGCCCCTCCTAAAGGACAGCTTGTTGGATCGGTTCATCAAAGTCGCGGCCGCGCCGAAATCCGCGGCCTTGTCGATTTCCGGAAACGCCATGATAGCGCAACCCGCGAACGGGAAAGGCTTCCCGTTCGGAAA
>JAHFCH010000211.1:0-7058 GCA_023249635.1 Fibrobacterota bacterium | reverse complement strand
TGGATGGAGGCAAATGCTGCCGTTCCGTGCCGGGACCCCTGACTTCGGCGGATTCGACCCGGTATATCGGCGTCACGCTATCCGTGTCCCGCGCCTTCGCCTTCCGGGCGGCGGTGTTTTCCAACCTGGGCGAAGTGGTGAATACGATTGACTTCAAGATGGCGGATGGGGAACTTCTGAAACTGCCCGTGGGGCCGGAACCCAATACCCGCGTTCTCAAGGTGCTCTGGAACAACCGCTCTCTTCGCGGGGAGAAGGCCGCGACCGGCGCGTACGTGCTCAAGGCTTCGGCCTACATCATACCGGATGCGGACGAGTCGGGCGGATTGAGCCGCAGGCTTACCAGCCGGGTCGGAGTCCTTCGCTAACAACGGAAAGGTTCGCTATGGAAATCAACGGTGACATGGGAACGCGAAGTTCCATCCCGGCGCGGCCGGCCGGGACCCAGGTCCAAGGACAGCCCGCGGGGCGAATGCCGGCTACGGCCTCGCCGACGGCACCTGTCGCTCCCATGCCCATGCCCAGGCCGGGAGCGTTATTGCCGCCTGCCCGGAGCCTGGGCCCACAGTCTGTCGGCCGGATGGCCATTGCCCCAGGTACGCCACCGGGTCAATTGAGCCCTCCCAGGGGAGGATCGCGCTTCGGGACCATGGTCCCTCAGGGGGCACAGGCGGGTGGCTCCGCGCAAACGGAGCAGGACCAGAACAAGCACGATATCGTCATGAAGTACATCGATGGCGCGCGCGGTTGACATGCCGGCCGTCGGCGCCGCACCCCTGTTGCGCGCCATCGCTCAACGTAATCTTACCTCCGGCGGATCCAGCCGCCACGAAGGATGGAAACGAAGGGATTCATTTCAAACTCCCCGAAAGCGTAATTTCATCCTTCCGCGCTGCTCCCGAAAGGCACCTTGAAGCCGGAGGACCGCTTAGGTTTCCCCATGTACCCGGCAGCCGGACGATTGGTCCGGACCGGGAACGATCCGTGGTTGACTCCCGGAGTACACATAGCAATCAGGAGAAGATAGTATGGCAGATTTAAACGCAGCGCCTCCGGCCTCCACTGGAGACATGATCAGTTCCTTGAACAGGATCTTGGAAACGTACAACGACCCGGCGGCCGCCAAGCAATTCCAGGATAAGAATTTGAACGCGGTGGAAGACAACTCGGCTGCCAACATGTTAACCATCAATCTGCACTCGATCGTGAAGGCCTATATCGACGGCGCCAGAGGTTAAAACCTGGTCCGGTATCGTCGGGTTCCCCCGCTCCCCTGGATCCGGGGGAACCCTTTCATTCATCGCTTCGCACGCGATGCGGAAACAGGAAAAAGCAAAGCAAAGGAATGGTAGTCACATGCAGGTTACCCATATCACGCCCCCGAAGGAACCCGGGCCGGAAACCCGGGAAGGGCATCAGCAGGCGGCCCCCGATCAGACCGCGGTGGACAAGTTCGAACACATCTATTTCGGAAACCAGGATCAAACCATCCAGGTGGGATCGGATGTCGCCATCAACGCCCGCAAAGGCATGGGTGAGTTGATCATCGGGAAACTCGAGGCCGTGCAGCACCAGAGCGAGGCACAGCTCCATGTCTTGAATGAGATCATGGCGAAAATCCATCAGCCCGGCCATCGTATGACCGTACAGGAGGCCATGCAATTCCAGGCGGCCAACCTGGGGTTCGTGGAAACCCAGACCTATGCCGCGGCCGTGTCCAAAAAGGCCGACGATGCCATCAAATCCCTCTTCACCAACCAGTAGCGAATAATAGCGAACTGCGCCCGCAAGGGCGCGCGCGGGGCGGAATATGCAAAACCAGGTTCCACAAAACATGAAAGCGGATATTTCCGACATCCATTCGGCCATGTTGTCGAAATTCCTGGAAGCGGCCCTGCTCGCTTCGCGGTATGGGGAACACCGGACCGCCGAAGCCATCCTGAACGCCGTGCAAGGGATCCGTCCCGGCCATTCCGGGTTGATGTTCGTGCGCGCCTTGGTCGCTATCTATTCCAACCATTATGAAGAGGCCATCGAAATCGCCTCCTCCGAGCCCCTCGCGAGCAATCCGGACAACGCCCTTACGAAAACCATCCTGGGCATGTCGTACATGCGGATGGGCCGGATTGCGGAAGGTCAGCAAATATTGACCCAGGTCATCGTGAGCAACCGGGATCCCCAGACGGTCGCTTTGGCCAAAGCCCTGCTGGAGGAATAATTCCCATGTGTCCCGGGCAGGCCGGATCATGATCCTCCACGGTGGCCTGGAGTTTCCTGATCTCCCCAAATATGTCATCGCGTTTTCCCTGGGGCTGCCCCGTCTTTTGGGCGTGCACCTGGGACTTCCGATGTTTTCCTCCACCATGATCCCGGGCATGGCCCGCGGCGGCTTCATCGGGTCCCTGGCCCTCTTCCTAATCCCGCTCCTGGCCGATCAGGGGCATGGGGAGATCGCGACCACGTTCGTGGTCTTTCTGATGTTCAAGGAACTGTTGCTGGGATTCATCCTCGGATACCTGTCGGGCTTGATGTTCTGGGCCGCCCAGTCCGCCGGCGATCTCATCGCGTTCCAGAGCGGCATGAGCATGGCCTCCTTTTTCGACCCCACGTTGGCGCAGGAAAGCACCGCCTTCGGCACCATCCTGAGGAAATGGGCCGAGGTCCTTTTCTTCATGAGCGGCGCATATACGTTGCTGCTGGGGGCCGTTTTCGAATCCTACAAGGCTTGGCCGGTACGCTCGTTCTTCCCGGCTTTCGACTTGACCTTGGCCCGCATGGCCTGGGAGGGGGTCAGCGCGTCGATGGCCACGGCCTGCGTCTACGCGTTCCCGGCGCTGGCCGCCATGTTCCTGATCACGGTCTGCCTCGGGCTTATCAGCCGGTTCGCGCCCTCCCTGAACGCCTTTTTCCTCGCCATGCCGCTGCAATCCATGACCGCATCCTTCCTCCTGGCCGTCGGCCTGCCCGTATTCGCGTACCTGTTCCGCAAAGAGTTCTCGCATTTCGATGACGTGTTCCGCGCCCTGAAAATCCACTTCGGAACCTGAACGGAGCGGTAGGCGATCCATGAGCGGCGAAAAGACGGAAGAACCCACGGATAAGAAGCTGAGCGATCAGCGCAGGAAGGGGAACGTCGCCAAAAGCAAGGAGGTGTCTTCGGCCGCGGTGCTGCTCGTCGTGATCGTCCTGCTGTTCGCCATGGGCCCCTTCATGATGAAAACGCTGTCCGGATTCATGGAAAAACCGTGGCAATATTTCTCCCTGCCTTTCGACGAAGGCGTTGCGCACTTGGTCCCGGAGGCTTTCAAGGTCCTGTGCGTGATGACGCTGCCGTTCCTGCTCGCGGTGATGGCGGCCGGCATCGTCGGCAATGTCGGCCAGTTCGGGCTGCTTTTGTCCTTCGAAGCGCTTTCGCCCAACCTGGGCAAGCTGAATCCGATCTCGAACGCGACCAATCTCTTTTCCAAGGACAACCTGTTCGCGTTCCTGGCCTCCTTGCTGAAATTCGCGGTGCTGGGCTACGTCTTCGTGCATTCGTTCATGGACTCGCTGGACGGCCTCTTGAAATCCATGTACGGCGGCGTCCCCAACATGCTGCCCGTGATCTGCGTCATGCTCAAAGCCAACCTGAAAACGTTCGGGATAGCGGCGGTGCTGATCGCGGCCGTGGATTTCCTGTTCCAGAAAAAACGCTACATCGAAAAGAACAAGATGTCGATGGAGGAAGTCAAGAAGGAGCACAAGGAGTCGGAAGGCGACCCGCATATGAAGCACATGCGGAGGCACTTGGCGCAGGAGATGCTCGAACACAACGCGCTCGAGGAAACGCGCCAGGCCGACGTGCTCATCGTGAATCCGACCCACTATGCCGTGGCGATCGCCTATAATCCGTTGCGCGGCAAGCTGCCGAGGCTGCTGGCCAAGGGCAAGGACCATCTCGCCCTCAAGATGCGCGAAGTGGCCGAGGAGGAGGATATCCCCATCATGCGCGACGTGCCCCTGGCCCGATCGCTGTTCTCCGAAGGCACCGTCAATCATTTCATCCCTATCGATCTCATCAAACCCGTCGCGGAAACCCTGAAATGGGCCAAGTCCCTGCGCCGGGAAAATTGGAACTAGGAGACCGTCATGCTGGATACACGCCTTTCCGATCGTTCCTTCGACAATCCCTTCGACACGCCCGCGCGGCGCGGGGAAACCGTCGCCAAGACGGCCAAAGCCCGCACCTCCGGGCCGGTCCGCAAAAAAGGCGCTACCGGGAAGAAATCCCGGGTGACCATGGCCGGCCTGCTGGAGGCCCTGGCCGCCCATGAATCCCCGTCAGGCGAGTCCGCGAATTCGGACAGCGTAGCCGTGGACAGCCTTACCCAAGCCTGGGGCGAGTTGCCCAAGGGGGTCAACTCCTCGGGATTCATGCTGGGATTATCGAATACGTTCGAGTCGTTGAAAGGCCGGGGGCGCGATAGGGAAGCCCCGGAATCAGCCGGTCTGATTTCGGAATGCATGAAAATCCTGGAAGAGGAAATGGAAATGGCGCGCTACGTCGACATTTACCGGAACGCCCTGAGGAAAGCATGAGCGAACTGGTTCCCGCCTATGCTCCCCTTCCCGTCGCCGTCCCGGCAAATGCGATCCCGGAACGCGAAGTGCTGCTCGCCTTCCTGGCGGGCGGTTATTTGCGTTTCGGCCAATGGAAGAAGGCCCGCGCGATGTTCGGCCTGCTGCACACCCTGTCCGCTTCGCGCACCGAGTACCGCATCGCGCTGGGCCTGGCGTGCTTCCACGACGGACGCGTCGAAGAGGCATTGGCCCACCTGGACGAGACCGTGGGACGGAAAATATCCGAATCGGCGGCGGATGTGCCCGTCTGGGAGGCCTTGTTGCTGTGCCGGGTGCTGCGCGCCAACGGAATGGCGAATGAAGCGCTGGCCATCTTCTCCTACCGCATGCAGGCGGAAGAAAAACCCGGCGCAGGAGCCAGGGCAAAATGAATAAAAGCTTGAATAAACTAGGACGGATAGTCCGCCTCGATCTGGTCCAGAAATACCTGGAGAACATCAACCGGTATTCCGACGTGATGCTGGCCTTCGTCATCGTGGCCATCATCGCCTTGATGATCCTGCCGCTCAATCCGCATCTCATCGATGGGCTCATCGCCATCAATCTTTCGCTGGCCATCCTGCTCATGATGGTCAGCCTTTACATCCGCAGGGCCGTTTCCCTCTACACCTTCCCATCCCTGCTTTTGATTTCCACCTTGTTCCGGCTTTCCCTGGGCATCGCCACCACGCGCCAGATCCTCCTGAACGGTTTCGCCGGCGACATCATCCAGACCTTCGGCACGGTGTGCGTCTCCGGGAATTTCCTGGTCGGCGCCATCATCTTCATCATCATCACCCTCGTCCAGTTCCTGGTCGTTACCAAGGGATCGGAACGCGTGGCCGAAGTGGCGGCGCGGTTCACGCTGGACGCCTTGCCTGGCAAGCAGATGAGCGTGGACGCCGATTTGCGCGCGGGCGTCATCGACTCCGACCAGGCCAAGGAAAAGCGGGATCTCCTCGAAAAGGAAAGCCAGTTGTACGGGTCCATGGACGGGGCCATGAAATTCGTCAAGGGCGATGCCATCGCGGGCCTGATCATCAACTGCGTCAACATCCTGGGCGGTCTTGCCATCGGCGTGCTGCAAAAGGGCATGAGCCCGGCCCAAGCCCTGCAGACCTATGCCATTCTGACCATCGGCGACGGCCTGATTTCCCAGATCCCGGCGCTGTTCACTTCCGTTACCGCCGGCATCATCGTCACCAAGGTTTCTTCGGAGAACTCGCTCCACCTCGGCGCCGACATCGGCGATCAATTGCTCGCGCAGCCCAAGGCGCTGTACATCGGCGGCGGCATCGTGATGGCCTTCGCCATGATGCCGGGATTTCCCAAGATTCCTTTCATCTTGATCGGCGGATTGATGGCCTGTATCGGGTACGCCACCAGCCGCATTCCCAAGGAAGTGAAGATCAAGGCGGTTCCCGTGGAAATGCCGCAAGCCGCCCAGGCCACCCAGGTCCAGAAACTGCGGGGCATTCCCCAACCTTTGATCCTGGAACTGCATTCCTCCCTGGAAGGCAGCATCGACCCGGGGCGCTTATGGCAGGAGTTGGAACATATGCTGGGTCGGCTGGAAACCAATTCCGGAATCCCCATCCCCTCCTTCCAGATGTTCTTTTCGCAGGCCATACCCCCCAGCCATTTCGTAATCCACCTGCATGAGGTCCCCTGGATGCGGGGCGCCATCTTTCCGGGCAAGTTGCTGGTCCGGGAAAACAAGGATCTCATGGCCCTGGTCGGCGTCTCCGATATCGAGCAAGCGAAAGCCCAATCCGGCGGCGGACCGGAACTCTGGATCGACGAGACCTACCGGCCACAACTGGAAAAGGCCCGGATTCCCCATCATGATCCCTACCACATCATCCTGTTCCAGGCCGAAAACATGCTGCGGCGCAGATCCTTCGAATTCCTCGGTATGCATGAAACCAAGCTGCTGCTCGATGAGATCGAGGTCCATCTCGACGCGATGGTGAAGGAAGCGGTCCGCAGCCTGCCGGTGCCGAAAATTTCCGAAGTGCTCCAGCGCCTCGTCAAGGAGGAAGTCTCCGTCCGCAATTTCAAGATGATCCTGGAATCCCTGGTAGAATGGGCCCCCAAGGAAAAGGATCCGCTCCTGCTGGTCGAGCACGTGCGGACCGCACTGGGACGGAACATCAGCCATAAATACAGCGCCGGCACCAACATCATCCACGCCTGGATCCTGGACGCGAGCCTGGAATCGGTGATAAGGCAATCGATCAAGCTCACCAACAGCGGATCCTTCCTGGCCCTGCCGCCGGGAATCGGGGAAAAGCTGATCGAATCCGTCCGCAAGGAGTCGCGCCGTGGCCATGGCCTCGCCGCCCCCGCCGTGTTGGTGACTTCGATGGACATCCGGCGATACGTGCGCACCTTGCTGGAATCGGAACTGGAGTTCCTTCCCGTCCTCAGCTTCCAGGAGCTGCCGAAGGAAACCATCA
>JAHFCH010000210.1 GCA_023249635.1 Fibrobacterota bacterium | reverse complement strand
ATTCAGATTTTGCACGGTATGGCCGGTCAGGGAGGATTTAGAAGTGTTTGGGACTTCTGAAAATCATCCAGGTAAATTGTTTGCATCCCCAGGCAATCATGGGATAATTGAATGGATCCCCCACCAAGGAGTTTTGCCCATGGAAGTGTCCAAGGCCTCTAAGGAACGCCAAGTAATCCGCACATCATCCGCTGCCACTTCGACACGCGAAAAGTCCGGCAAAATCCAATTCACGCAGGATGAGGATGGCCTAGGCGCATACCTCCGCGAAATCGGGAAGAACCGCGTACTCTCGCATCCGGAAGAAAGGGAGCTGCTCCTGCGCATGCGCGCGGGCGACAAGCGCGCCTTCAAGGACCTGATCACCGCCAACCTGCGCTTCGTCGTATCCGTGTGCCGCAAGTACCAACATCAGGGCTTGCCGCTTACCGATTTGATCAGCGAAGGCAACTTGGGACTCATCCGCGCGGCCCAAAGTTTCGACGAGACCCGTACCTGCCGCTTCATCAGCTATGCCGTGTGGTGGGTGCGCCAGCGTATCCTGCAGGCGCTCGCCGAGCAGTCGCGCAATATCAGCCTGCCCGTGGGCAAGGCCGCGCTGCTGCGCAAGATGAGCCACGTGCGCAAGACGCTGGAGCAGAAGCAGGCTCGGGAGCCGCTCCCCTACGAGATCGCGGAAGCGCTTTCCATCAAGGAAAAGGAAGCCATCGATCTCATCCAGGCCGGTCGCTCCCAGCTTTCCCTGAGCGAACCCGGGGCCGGCACCGAAGATATCCCCATCGAAGACATGATCGCGGACGAGTCCGCGGAGAGCCCGGATCTGGAAATCGATCATGCCCGCCGCCGTACGCGCGTACTCGACGTCGTGGACGGTCTCAAGGAGCTGGAGAGCCAGGTCCTGCGCCTTTATTTCGGGCTGGATCATGAGCATTCCCTGACTTTGGAAGAGATCAGCTATCGGCTCGACGTGAGCCCCGAACGCATCCGCCAGATCAAGGAAAGCGCCCTCAGCCGCTTGCGGCATCCCAGCCGCATGCAAAAGCTCCGCGACGCCGCTTGAATATTTCCGGCCTAGGTAACTTGTCAGTTACCTAGGCCGGATCCCTCCCGGAATTTCACATTCACTACCGAAGTCCCGTTTTCCCGCGGTGAGACAAGGCTACGCCCGATGGGTATCCGGCATCCCACTTCTTCGAGGAAGCCGACGATTCCCCCGTTTGGAAAGCCGAATATTGCGATTTGGCCGTTGCAATGTTCAAGATTCCCGCCGGAACGCAAGGCCAGCGAGGTGAGCCGGTAGAGCAGCCGATAGTCAAAGCGGCGGTCAACCGTAAGGTTTACCAGCAGTTGGGATCCGGTTAGGTAGCCAGAATCCGGCCGCGAATCCGGTTTCCCCGCATTGGAGTAGGGGGCATTCCGATTTGTGTTCGCGTATACTATTCGATTACTGAACATTTCCGGCTCCAACTGCAAACGAAGATAAATTGCGTACCGGCCCTGCGCAATTATTTTCAATCCTTAACCTTTGATCGCGAAATAATCGGGCAGGCGGATCCGAAACACCCAGCGGCTTGAAAAAATTGGGCCCGTACGCCATAATCATCAGGAAATGCGCATCCCAGCCCCCGCCCTGATTTTCGCCATCGCCCTGTCCATGTCCCTTGCCCACGCGGCGCAACCGGCTCCGGGAGCCAAACCGGTCCCGGCAGCGGCCTCGGCCCCGGTTTCCGCCGACACCGTCGATCAGAAGAAGATCCATGCCGAATACGGCGACGGGAATTTCGAGACCGTCACCCAGATCCTGGAAGACTACCGCGCGCGCCACGATCATTATCGCGTGGCCGACAGCGTGCTCGTGGCCAAGTACCTCGGGGTGATTTACGCGTCCAATCCCAACACGCGGGAAAAGGGCAAGTATTGGTTGTACAAGATGCTCCAGATGGACCCTGCCCAGGATCTGGTGGACTTGTACGTGGGCGAAGAGGTGCAAGGGACCTTCGAAAAGGTGCGCCAGGAATTCATCGTACGCCGCAATTACCGGGGCATCAATGATACCCGCCTCAACAAAGCCGTCGCCGACGGGGAGCCGGCCAAGATCGACACGGTTATCCGCAAGGACACCGTGATGATGCACGAAGACAATTACCTCACGCCCATCGTGTCCCCGATCGCATCGGGCATCAAAGGCGGGTATGACGAAGTTAAGGGCGGCATCAAGGCCGGCATCCAGGCAGGGTATGTCCCCATCGAGGAGGAGCATAAACCGGATGATTCCCGCCTGACTGGCAATATCAATATCGGGGCCGGGCTCAAGTTCCTGGACGCTACCAGCAAGGACAATTGGGACAATACCGCGGGCTTCACCGACGAAACGGAACTGCGCTTGGCCACGGACCTGCGCCAGGGAAAATGGCCCATCAACATCGCCTTCGACTTCACCTACGCTTACGCGCCCGAGGTGTACCAGGACCTGAGCGGTGACGGGCACGGCCTGGCGCAGCAGTTCATCAACACATACGAGATGAACGCCGGCGTGCGTAAGATTTTCGACTTCCGCCTGTACACCGTGCGTCCCTTCTTCGGCGGCGGCTTGGGCTATACCATCACCCAATGGGATCTCAAGAGCGACAATTACGATGAGTCCACGCAGAAGGGGCATCCCGGGATCTGGCTCAACGGCGGCGTCTATTGGGAGCTGGATAAGCATTTCAACATCGGCATCGATTGGATGTATTCCTGGTCCAAGATCCACATCTACAAGACGCTGAACCACGGCGGGCATCACCTGAACATGCTGGTCGGCTTCCACTACTGAGACCAGCACCGGCACGGTAGACCGGCATGCGTAGCATCCTCATCCTACAGACGGCCCGGCTCGGCGATCTGGTGCAAACCGCGCCTTTGCTGCGGCGCTTGCGGGTTGAGCACCCCGAAGCCCGGATTACCCTGATCTCGCAGCAAGGCTTCGCCGGCATCATCGAGGACTGCGGCTATTACGACGAGATGGTCAAGGTTCCCCTCGCCGATTTGGACGGGCTTTCCGATCAGGCCCGCCAAGACGCCTTCCCCAATGTCCCTCCCTTCGACGCGCATCCGGCCTTCCGCGGGCCGCATGATTTGCTGATCAACCTTTCCAACGATCTGGGCTCATCCATACTCTGCGAACGCATTCCGGCCCTGGCCAAGCTGGGACGGATCAATACCTATGCGGGCGAACTGCGCTTGTTGGGACCCTGGGCCAAATACCTGTTCGCCATGGTAAGCCATCGCCTGGAGAACCTCTTCAACCTGGTGGATATCCAGGTGGGAATGGCGGGGCTGAAACCGCAACCGGAAACCCCGGCCTTGCCGGTGAGCGAAAGCATGCGTGCGGAGGCGCTTGCGCTGCTGGCAAATGCCGGAAAACGGCCGGGCCATAAGCTGGTGGCCTTGCAGGCCGGAGCCAGCGAATTGCACCGCGCCTGGTCCCTGGAGAATTTCGCGGCGGTGGCCCGCTCCCTGCGCAGCAGCATGGACGCGGACATTCTGTTGATGGGCGACTCACGGGAACGGGAGCGCACGGAACAATTGGCGGAGATGATCGGGCCGGGCGTGATCAACCTCGCGGGCCAGACCAGCCTGGCGCAGATGCCCGCGATCCTGTCTGGATGCGATTTGCTGATCAGCAACGATACCGGCACCATCCACGTAGCGGCCGCGGCGGGGACGACAACCTTGGGATTGTACTTTTCCTCGGCCTATTATTCCGAGACCGCGCCATACGGCGAAGGCCACGGGGTACTGCAGGTGGAAATCCCGTGCGCGCCTTGCAACACCTCGGCGCGCTGCCCGGTACAGCTTTGCCGCGAATTCCTCCCTCCCGATGCGGTGCTGGAAACTGCTCGCTGGCTGCTGGACGGTTCCCCTGCGGGTTCACCTCCCCCGCGCCGCGCCAACCTTTCCTTTTACAAGAGCCGCTTCTCCGGCAACGGAAGCCTTATCTACCTGCCCGTCCGGCCCGAGGCCGCGTCATCGCATTTCCTCTCCGGACTGCTCGGACGTTTGTTGTGGGAAGAAACCCTGGGCCTGGGGCGCGATGCGGTCTTGGACGAGAGCCTGCGTTTAGCCCGGGGGGCGCTGGGATTCGAGGATAAGCGAGCGGCACTGGCCGCGGCCCTGCAGGATTTGGAGACGCCTATTCGACATGGCCTGGATCTGGCCGAAAAACTAAAGGCCGAGTTCGAAAGCGAGGCGCCCGTGCGCGAACGCATCATCTTCCTGCACGGCAACCTGGCCAAGCTGGGAAGCACCTTGGCCGCCGCTTCGAAACCGGCCGGGCTGTGCGGCAGCTTTCTTCACTACGAAATGATGGACATGGATTACGCGACCTATCCGATGCTGGCCGAAATCCTGGAAGGCAAGTACCGCATGATGGCGGAGTGGACAGCGCGCTTCCGCGAGACCTTGCAGGGTTTGGCCCCGCAAGCATGAGGCCTGGTCCGGAAACCGCGTTTACGCAGCTCCCGGAAAGCTAACCCGAAGCTTCCTGATCGTCGTCTTCGCCCTCCGGTAGGGCGGTATAGGCGGGTAGGGACAGCTCATCGATATTTTCCGACTCCGGAATGGGTAAGGCTTCCACAGTTCGCAATTTCCGCTCAATGGTCCTCGCCTTGGTCGCGGCGGCATCGATTTTATTGGTCGTTTGGATCAGCTTGGATTTGACGCCTTCCAGCAGATCGGCGAATGCCCCGAATTGGGTTTTGACGACGCCCAGGGTTTCCCACACTTCCGAAGATTTCTTGGCGATGGCCAGGGTACGGAAACCCATGGAGAGGCTGTTCAGTAGGCCGGCGAGGTTGGTCGGCCCGCAAACGACGACACGGCACTCGCGATACAGGAAATCCTGGAGCCCCGCCCTACGGATCACTTCCGCGTACAGATTTTCATTGGGCAGGAACAGGATGGCGAAGTCCGTGGTATCCGGGGGATTGATGTATTTCGAAGCGATGGATTTGCCCTCGTTCTTGATCCTCGCTTCGAGTTGCTTAAGCTGCTGTTCGATTTGGACCAGGTCCGATTGCTCGTAGGCATCCTGTAGGCGCTGGAAATCTTCCAGCGGGAATTTCGAGTCGATGGGTAGGTAGACTTGGCTTCGCGTTTCGTCCCGCCCCGGCATACGGATGGCATAGTCCACCCGTTCGGCGGACCCTTCGCGGACGCAAGCGTTCTTTTCGTATTGCTCCGGGGTCAGGACCTGCTCCAGGAGGCTTCCCAACAGCACTTCCCCAAGGATACCCCGTGTCTTGACTCCGGAAAGGACGCGCTTCAAGTCGCCTACTCCGGCCCCCAGGGCTTTCATTTCCCCCAGGCCCTTGTGGACGCTCTCAAGCTGCGAACTGACGGCCAGGAAGGATTCGCCCAATCGCTTTTCGAGGGTCGCATGCAGCTTCTCATCCACCGTCTGGCGCATCTCCTCCAGCTTTTTCCCGTTTTCGTCCTGGAGGGTCTGCAGCCGGGATTCCACCGAGGTCCGTATGGTCTCCATCTTGACCTCATTCGCCGTGGTCAGGGAGAGGATCTGGGTGCTGAAAGCCTCGAATTGCTTGGTGGTCGCATCAGTAGTCGACGCGAACTGCCGATGCATGGTCTCGGAAAACCCGCGGAGGGTATCGCTCATTTCCTTGCGGCCCTTGAGCGCTTCCTCGGCGTTGGAACCTTGGAAAGCCGCGATCTTTTCATCCAAGGTTTTCCGGATACCCTCCAACCCGGCGGTTACGCTTTCGAGGAGTTGATCGACCTTCTGGGTGTGTGCCCCCAGGGTATTGGCGCTGGCGGTCGCGATGTCCATCAGTTGCGAGCGAGTGGATTCGGAAAGGGTCCCGATGCTTTTCTGGATTTCCTCCCGGAGCGCAGTGGCTTGTTTTAACGACTGCTCCGAAGCCGTAGCGAACGCTTCCGTGACGGCTTTCATGGAAGCCATCAGATTCGTGGACAGCTCCTGCCGTGTCTCCTTGGATTCCGAGGACGCCTCTTGCCGGGATTTACCGGCCTCCTCGCGAAGGGCGGCTTCCGACTGGGCAAGCGCTTGCAGGATAGGTGCCGCATCGTGGGCGCCCGGCTTCCCCGATCGAATCAAGAGGACAATGAGGAGCAGGACTGCCGCGACCGCCAGCACCGTAATCGCAGTCAAAAGTATCAGGACCATCTAAGCACCCCTGTCTTTCCCAATGGAACGCCCGCCCACAAGTTTAGAACCATATCCGGGACAAATCTTGTCCCTGCCTTCGCGCTTGTGGAAATCGGCGAATTTCCGCTGTCCCGTGCCAGGTCACCAACTTCGCCCCCATCCGCGTCCAACCCTCGACGCGTGCAATGGACCTGGTTACCATAACGGACGTACAAATGTCTAGGGCGACTAACCCCGTAACGCTGGATGCTACCGGTGATTACCGCGGCCGGATATGCTATTATAAGGGCAATCCTATGGTAGTCGATTCCGCGACCGGCGGCCTGGCACAGTCAGGACGCAACGGACCCACGTCCCAAGCCGCTTCCCAACATTCAGGGAGAGTTCAAATGAGCGATACATTCCGGACCTTGCCGGGCCTACTCAAATACGTGGAAGCCAATTTCCGCAACGACTTCGCCTTGGGCTACAAAAAGGACGGGAATTGGGTGGGGCTTTCCACCGCTACCATCGGGGAGACGGTCCGCAGCCTTTCCTCCGGCCTGGTGGAACTGGGTCTCAAGCCCGGGCAGAAAGTCGGCATCGTGGCCGACCCTTCGCCTTTCTGGCTGATGATGGATCTCGCCATCCTGGGAGCCGGCGCCGTTTCGGTTCCCATGTTTTCCAACATCTCCCATGACAACCTCATCTTCGAGATCGAGGATTCGGGGATGCGCTTCCTGTTCGTAGGGTCCTCGGAGCAATACGATGCCATGAAGCCCTTCTTCGGAAAGCTCGAGAAGATCGTCGCCATGACCGACTCCGGCGCGGGTGGATCCGACGCGAAGGTGGTCTCCTTCCAGGCCCTGCAGGAGCTGGGCGCCAAACGACTCGCGGCGCATCCCGGCGAATACCTGCGGCTCTCCGAAGGCATCAATGAGCAGGACCCGGCCACCCTCATTTATACTTCCGGCAGCACGGGAACCCCCAAGGGCGTGCAATTGACCCATCGCAACCTGGTATCGCAGATCCAAGCGGCCGCCAAACGCTTCCCTCTCGATCCCGCAGGCGATAAGATCCTCAGCTGCCTGCCGCTGGCGCACGTCTTCGAACGGATGGTGGGCTACTACTACTTCTACACCGGCTCCAGCATCTACTTCGCCGAGGAAATCAAAAAGGTGGGGGACAACCTCCGTGAGCTGCATCCGACGGTGATCACCATGGTGCCGCGGCTGCTCGAGAAGGTGCACGCCAAGTTCCAGGCCAATATCGAAATGGCCAAGGGCCTCAAGAAAACCCTGGGAAGCAAGGCCTGGGAACGAGCGCATACCAAGGTGCCAGGCAGCAAAACCACTATGATGGACAAGCTCTTTGACGCCCTGGTCTACAAGAAAATGCGCGAGGGCCTGGGCGGAAACCTGCGCATCGTGATTTCCGGCAGCGCGCCCCTGGATGCCTCCTTGGCCGCGTTCCTGATCAACATCGGCATTCCCATTTATGAAGGTTACGGGCTTACCGAGGCCTCGCCCGTGATCGCATGCAATTATCCCGGCCATCGTAAACTGGGCACCGTGGGCCTGGCCTTTCCCGGCGTGGAGATCAAGATTGCCGATGACGGCGAAATCCTCGCTCGGGGTCCCAATGTCATGAAGGGGTACCATAACAAGCCCACGGAAACCGCCGAGGTCATCGACCGCATGGGATGGCTGCATACCGGGGATTTGGGAATCGTCGACACCGAGAATTTCATCAAGATCACGGGCCGTAAAAAGGAGCTGTTCAAGACCGCCAACGGCAAGTACGTGGCGCCGGTACCTATCGAACAGGCCGTGGCCGGAAACAAGCTGGTGGATATGGTCATGGTGGTTGCCGAAGGGAAACCCTTCACAACCTGCCTCATCTTCCCCGATTTCGAGAACCTGAAGGCGGTCAAGCAAGAGTTAGGCGCGGAAGGCGCCGAAACCGCCGCTTTCCTCGACTCCAAACCCGCCAAAAATTACGTGCAGAAGACCCTGGATGAGGTGAATGCCAAGCTGAACCATTGGGAACAGGTCCAGAAGTTCCAGATCATCAAGACTCCCATCTCCATCGATACCGGCGAATTGACCCCGACCATGAAAATCCGCCGCCATGTGGTGATGGAAAAATGCCGCGCGGAAATTGATTCCATGTACCGCCCCTAAGTACAATATTACGTGAGTCGGTCGCCGGGGAGCGGCGCCCGGCGCCAGACATCTCCCCGGAGGACCTGACCATGCAACCGATTCGCAGCGCTACCGTCATCGGCTCCGGAATCATGGGCTCCCAGATAGCGGCCCATCTCGCCGGCTGCGGCATTTCCGTCCTCCTGCTCGATGTTCCCACCGAAGGGAAGGATCGCAGCCTAGTGGCCAACAAGGGTCGCGATGGCCTGAAGAAGGTGAAGCCTTCGCCTGTCTACTCCGCCGATGCCATGGACCTCATCTCCACCGGGAATACCGCCGATCACCTGGCCGAGGCCGGGAAGACGGATTGGATCATCGAAGCCATCATCGAACAGCCCGGCCCCAAGCAGGAACTTTTCAAGAAGCTTTCCGCCCACATGGGCCCGAATACCATCCTGGCGACCAACACATCGGGCATCCCCCTGAAGATCCTGGGCGAAGGCCTTCCGGCCTCGGTGCAGGAACGCTTCATCGGTACCCACTTCTTCAATCCTCCCCGCTACCTGCGGCTGGTGGAAGTCATCCGCGGCCCACGTACCTCCCAGGTTACCTTCGATCGCATCAACCACGTGCTGGGGGCGGTGCTCAATAAGGTCGCCGTACCGGCATTGGATTCGCCTACTTTCATTGCCAACCGTATCGGCGTGCATGCCATGGTGGCCACGGTGAAAATCGCCAAGGACATGGGTCTGACCGTGGAAGAGGTGGACGCCCTGACCGGTCCGGTCATCGGCCGTCCCAAGACGGGAACCTTTAAGTTGGTGGACCTGGTAGGCATCGACACCCTGGGGCATATCATCAATGGCCTAAAGCAGGCTTTCCCCAACGAGGACTTTTCCACCGACGCCAGCATCCAGGGGCTTATCGACAAGAAGCTGTTCGGCCGCAAATCCGGCGCTGGCTTCTACAAGAAGGGCAAGGGTAAGGACGACATGCAGGTGCTCGACCTCAAGACCGGCGAGTACCGGCCGGAGGCCAAGGCCCGCTTCGAAGAACTCAAGGAAGTTTCCAAAGAAGAATCCATCGAGAAGAAATACCGGAAGCTGTTCGCAGCCGAAGGCCGCGGGGCCGAAGCCGCCCAGCGCATCCTCTCGACCACGTTGGCCTATGCCGCCACCGTGGCGCCTACCGTCACGGAAGAGCTCTCCTACGTCGACGAGGCCATGGAATTGGGATTCGCCTGGGAAGCCGGTCCCTTCAAGATCATCGATGCCATCGGCCCGGAGGGCTTCCAGGCCGCCTGCGCCAAATACAAGATCGAAGTCCCCGCCTGGTTGTTCCAGCCAGCCGCGGGCGATGCCCGCACCTACAAACTGGAAGGCGGCAATATCGCCATCCGCGATCTGCCCAAGTCGGGCGCGGCCGCGGGCCGGCATATCCTCAAGCCCCGCGGGCTGAACCTCGCCACCGTGCGCGCCAGTTCCAAGGCGGTCATCGCCACCACCGACGCGACCTTGTGGGATATCGGAGACAAGATCCTCCTGCTCGAATTCCACTCCAAGATGAACTCCATGGGGCCCATTTCCCTGGACATGATCATCAAGTCGGTGGACAAGGCCAATGACGGTTGGGACGGACTCGTGATCGGAAACCAGGGGCAGAATTTCTGCGCCGGCGCCAATATCGCCATGGTCCTGCTCGATGCCGCCAACGGCGAGTTCGAGAACGTGGATGCGGCCATCCGCATGTTCCAGAGGGCCAGCATGGCCATCAAGTATTCCGGCGTTCCGGTCGTGGTCTCGCCGCATAACATGGCCCTGGGCGGCGGCTGCGAATTCGTCCTGCACAGCAACCGTCCCGTGCTTTCCCCGGAAACCTACATGGGCCTGGTGGAAGTGGGCGTAGGCCTGCTGCCTGCCGGCGGCGGTACCAAGGAATTGGCACTGCGCACCTACCAGAACAATAAGCCCGCGCTGGCGCTCAACACCCTCGCCAAGGTTTTCGAGCTCATCGCCATGGGCAAGGTCTCGACCAGCGCCAAAGAAGCTTTCGATATGGGCTATCTCGACAAGCGCGGCGTGATCGCCTCCAACGAATCGACGCGGCTGGACCAGGCCAAGGCCGAAGCCGTGGCAATGTCACGCGCCGGTTACCGTCCCCCGGCGCCCGCCCTCAAGATCGAGGTGCTTGGGACCGAGGCCCTGGCGGCCTTCGACACCGGCATCTTCATGCTCCGCGAAGCCGGCTTCGCCTCGGAGCATGACGCGCTCATCGCCCGCGAAGTGGGCTACATCCTGGCCGGAGGCAAGGTGACCGCGGGGACCATGGTAGACGAGAATTACCTGCTGGACCTGGAGCGGGAGGGTTTCCTGCGGTTGGTCGGCACGAAGAAGTCGCAGGAGCGGATCGAGTTCATGTTGAAGAAGGGTAAGCCCCTGAGGAATTGAAGAAGGTTTAAGGTTAAAGGTTTAAGGTGGGAAAATGCTGGTCGGATCAGAGGAGGCCGGCCCCCCTTAAACCTTAGACCTTAAACCTAACGAAGAATAGAATCGCAGAAGTCTTTACGCAGTCTTTACGCAGTTTTAAGCCGGAGGTCCCACATGTCAGACGCAGTCATCGTTGCCGGAGTCCGTACTCCCGTCGGCAAAGCCGGCAAAGGCTCGTTCACCCATGTCCGATCCGATACCCTTGCAGCCATCACGGTACG
>JAHFCH010000026.1 GCA_023249635.1 Fibrobacterota bacterium | reverse complement strand
CCCCCCGCGAACACGTCCGGCACGGACGGCGACTATGAAGCCCTGCAGATCAGCGCGGGCCGCGTTTGGGCCTCGGCCACCATCGACGCAGCGCTCCCGACCGGCTCCAATACCATCGGCGCCCTGACCGCCAATCAATCCGTGAACGTGGCCCAGGTGAACGGCGTTACCACCTTGATGGGCAACGGCGTGACGGGTACCGGGTCCCAGCGCGTGACCATCGCGAGCGATAACACCGCTTTTACCGTAAACGCGGCGCAGTCGGGGACTTGGACGGTGCAGCCCGGCAATACCGCGAACACCACCGCCTGGAAGGTCGATAACTCGGCCGTAAATCAGCCCACCGTTGGAGCAGCGGCCCAAGGGGCTTCGGTTTCCGGCGCTCCCATCCTCCAGGGCCTTGAAGGTCGCAGCACCGTCGCAACCGCGGTCACCGACGGCCAGGCCGAGCGCGCGGTCGCCACTGTGGACGGGAAACAAATCTTCATGCCCTTCGCGATCCAGGGGGCCAGGTGGTCTTATGCCGCGGCCTCGGGTGGCATCACGAACACGACCGCCGCCACGATGAAGGCGGCAGCCGGTAGCGGTATCCGCGTCTGCCTGACCTCGATCGATATTGAGAATGGCCACGCCACCGTTTCCACGGAAGTGGTGATCAAGGACGGCGCGGGCGGCACGGTGATCAAGCGCTTCTGGACCCAAGCGGCCGGCGGCGGTATCTCCAAGGTATTTTCGACGCCCCTTTGCGGAACTGCCAATACCCTGATGGAAGTGGTTCCCATCACCACCGGATCGGCGATTTACGTGAATGCTGAAGGCTACGTCGCGGCGGAATAAACCGTGATCAAGCTTATCAAGCGCCTCGCCTTATTCCTGGCGCTCCTTCTCCAAGGTGCGCCGCTTGAGCCTATCCCGGTCCATGCCGCCGGGAACCAGCTCCTAGGCGTATACGCCCCGCCAGCCATCGTCCCGCAAAACCGCCTCCGGTTCCTGGCTTCCGGGGATGCGCCGGCCAGCGCGTACTATGCAATCCGCTACCGGAACCCACAGAACGACGGCATGCCAATATGGGGCCCGAGTAATAGGGGCGTTACCTACATCTGGGAGCGGATCACCCGGCAGAACACGGGTTATTACGGTGCTTCGCCCTGGTGGTCGGATTCCCTTTTCCTCTGGGACGCCGGGGCCTCGAACTCCTACTACGGCGTCTGCCCTTACCCGCAGGACCATACCGGTTCAGGTACTACCCATTGGTGGGAGCTCTCGGGCATGTCCGCCGGCACGGACAACCTGGACACCAAGGCGGCCACGAACAAGGTGGTGGTGCATGGCGGCCTTCTTACTCAAGCCCTGCGCGTCACCTACAGCAGCGGGACGAAGATTGGCTACGCCTACCTCGCCCTACCGAGTATGGCGGACTCGAATGTTATTCAGGGGCCCATCGCAGGGAACGAAGCGAATTCGATTCCCTTCGGCAATTCCAATCCCCCCTCCGCCGGCATCAACTTCGGGGATTCCTACTGGTGGGATTCGGATTACGAGCGTTTCGCCGGCGACCTGGGCCGGATCAAGATTTTCAACAACCTGCTATCGGAAGCAGACGTAGTGAGCGAATCCGGGGATATGTCGCGCCTGGTCACCTCGGCAGGCCAAACGTACATCTGGTGGGGGAAAACCAACTGGCGCACTGTGGACGACCTGACCGACGACTATGGATCGGGGCGGGCGTTCCAGTGGGTCGACGCCTCGCATAAAGCCACCCTGACGCAATGGTACCCATAATGAGGAACGCTATGAAAACAGTCGCCCTCATTTTCCTGCTTCTGGTTTTTCCTGTCTTTGCGACGCAGGTTGCAACCGACAATTTCAACCGGGCGGACGCGAATAGCTTGGGCGCGAATTGGACCCTTTCGCCGAATAACCACAACTTACGCATCGTCTCAAATGCCGTGGAAGCCAATGATGACCCCGGCCTGATGGCCTATAACGCAAGGACAGCGGACCAAGATGGTGAGGTTGGTTTAACGCTAGTCACATTGGCCGTGAGCTCCGGGCAAGGAATGGGCCCGGCCAGGCGCGTCAGTATTGCCGCGAATACGGGCTATTTCGTGCTTGGCCAGGCTGCGCGGCTTGAGTTATATAAAGTGACCTCCGATTCCTATTCCTTACTGGCGACCTATACGGGGACGATTCTCACGACGGATATCATTTCACTTCGCGCCACCGGCACCAGCACCACGGTCCTAAAGGTCTATGAAAACAGTGTTGAACGGATATCCTACAGCGATAATTCCTCCCCGATCACTTCCGGCTCTGATGGGATGTTCGGAAGCATAGACGGGGCGGTGCATCCTACCGGCGATAACTGGTATATCGACGACCTGGCGGGTGGCGGGGGCAGCACGGCCGCCGGCCGCTCCCTGCTGCTGGGGGTTGGAAAGTAAGGCCATCCCGCGGGCCGATGCGCGGGGGAACGGAAGAACCATGTTCAGCATGAAAACGCTTCAGAGCAAAATGTTTTGGGTGGGAGTCGTGAAGGTGATCGCGGGCGCCGCGCTTATCTCGCAGGGGCATACGGAAACGGGGGTCACGCTGTGCGGGCTTGGCCTTGCGGCCATTACGGGCAGCGACCGCATGACCAAGATTCTGGCGGCCTTGCAGGAGAAGAAGGAAGGCTAAGGCTGCACCACCCTGTCATAATAAAAGGCCCGCGCATCCGACTGTGGACCGCTGGCCCCATCGGCGGCCAGGGCCTCAACCTTCAAATACCATACACCTTCAGATGGGGTTTTTCCGCCATCGACTTCGAGAAAGAAATATTTCCTGGAAGCCCCCTCCAGTTTTCCTGATGTCACC
This sequence comes from Fibrobacterota bacterium, assembly GCA_023249635.1. GTDB lineage: Bacteria > Fibrobacterota > Fibrobacteria > UBA11236 > UBA11236 > Chersky-265. Next base: position 41,709 of record JAHFCH010000026.1, on the reverse strand, counting down.
TTTTTGAATCCTGAATCTGGCGATTGGGAAGCATAGAGATTATACCCGATGGTGGTTTCAATAGGGTTCCATTTCGCCGTGACCCAATTGTTCCAGAGGCAAGTCTTTCCAATGCATGCGTTTGAAGGGCCGCTCTCTTGATCGATGCTGTAGATGCGCGGCGCCTGGGAAAAGGGAAGCGTGGATACCGTGTCTGCGGGGGAAATGATTTCAGGCTCAGGCTTGGTTTGCTCATTGCATCCCATGGTCGCAATGACAAGGTAAAGAACCGCCGTTCCAGCTATGGTGCGCTTCATCTTTTTATCCCCCTCGAATTAGAGATCACGCCTTCTTAGGTAGATATTTCTGAAGCAGTTTCTCCCAGGCCTCTAAGAATCCTGGCGCGGTCACACCTTCGGATGAAACTGCTGCCCGAATAATGCGCTCGGAATATACATCAAGGCTTAACCCTTTCCGTTTTGCAGTTGCTTTCATTTGTAGATGCAAGTCGGATGGGATCCGGACGTTTAATTGGGTCTTTTGTGGCTCCACGGCCAAATAATGGATTATTCGGCGCCCAATGTCCGCTTTATAGCAGATAAATATTAGCTAGCAATGCGCGTCACGATATGTGAGAATCCCCATTACCCTATGAACCTTGTAAACCGGAAAGCCGAACGGAAGTGCGTGCTCTCACAGGCCAAGGAAAAGCCAATTCCGAGCCGGATTAATTCGGTATATTCCGGATCCGCTCAGTGATAAAAAAGGATGGATTGATGGACAGGACGCGCCGCGGCATTGCCCTATTGAAAATTATCGAGAGCGCCCGGGAAGGTGCGATTCTCCCGGCCCTTGAAGGGAATGGGCGCGAAGGGCTTCGGCGATCTTCTCCATCGACTCGCGCAGTATTCGAAGCTCAGCCTGCAGGCCGCCGCGCACCTCTGCCAATTCTTCCCGCGAAACGTATCCGGTAGGCTTTTCCTCTGGCTTCCGCATGGAGCCAATGCTCGAAAGCATCCATTCCGGGTAAACGTCGAATTCCTCGATAACCCTGCGAAGCATCCCCTTCGAAGGTTCCCGCGTTCCACTGAGGACCTGGGAAATTGCGTGTTGTTCTTGGCCTATCCGCTTTCCGAAAGCAGCCTGAGACAATCCGGAATCCTTAAAAACGGCCGAAAAGCGTTTTATCAGGTCTAAATCTACAGATTTTTTAGGCAAATTAGAGTTCCCATAGAAAATATCACTAAAAGTGATATTTGGACTTGCAGAGTATCACGAACCGTGATAACTTGTGATGGCAATCTGACTAATACTTGAGTAAAGGTAGCCTTTATGAACCATAAGCCCCAAAAGCTGCCCCTGACCACGATGCGCCTGCAGAAAAGGGCGGTTCGGAACCTTCGGCGCGCCGAGTTGTTTTACCAATCAAAGAACAAAATAAAGCCCAACCATTCCGAGGCCTTGGAAATGGCGGTATCCGCGTGGGTACGGGAGATAGACGCGGCTGCTGCTGAAGCTTCACAGGCCATAACCTAATAACGGATAGCAACAGACGCAATTAAAATAAGCCGTAACCGGGATCACAATTCTTCCCGGTTCGCAAGAAGCCCAAGACCAAGTAAGAAGTAGAGGAAAAAGGGAAATGGATCACAAAACGAAGCCCCCCACGGAAAAGACCAAGGAAAACCCTATCGCGGCGGCCTTGGTAATTCTGCTCTGCAAGTGGGGCGGTCAAAGTGTGGAAGTCAGTGGCGATAACGCGCTGATCCTGGTCGAGCAGTTCCTGGAACAATATCCCGTCATCGGGGCCGCTATCGAACTGCGCGCCGCGGGTCTGCAAGTCCTCAATGCCGCCGGGGACATCCGCACCGAAACCATCCTAGGCCCGCGCCTCTTGGACCTGCTGACCAACGCCCTGAACGCCGCGGGTACCTGGGACCAGCCCGAAGGCGATGAGAAAGAAGAGGTGAACCGTGGAAAGTAAAATCGTCCTTTTCCTGTTCTTGGCGGTCTGCGCCGTCGTGTTCGTGGGCATTGTCATGGAGGCGCGGGCCAACCATAACGCGCGCCGCGCGGCCTTGAAGCTTTTCAAGTCGTCGGCGCTGACGGATTTCGACATGGAGAAAACCCGCCGCAAGGTGGCGGACGCGAACCGGGCTCGGCGGATTCACATCGAAAAGAGAAGGGGTACGGTATGAAGAAGTTTCTGGCGAAGATATTGGCGGCCCTGCGGGGCAAAGAGATCGTGTCGCTCAAGGCCCAGCTGAAGGCCAAGCACGCGGACGTGGTGCGGCTGACGGATAACTACTGCATTCTGGTGGACGAGCACTGCGACTTGAGGCAGGCCTACGGGAAACTGCAGTTTGCGCGCCTCGAGGATTTCCGGCTGAACCGGCCGGTGAACGGGTTCGGGAAGGAAGAGCATGCGGGCGGCGACGAACACCCCGTGAAGGCTAAGGGATTGGCCGGGCATCGTCGTCGTTCCGCTCCAACCGCGGGCGATCGTTAAAATATCGCCACCCCTTCCGGCGGGGGCGTGCGCGGCCGGAAAATGATTGCAAGGGTAACGGGCTTTAATTGGGAAAGGGGCGGGTTGTGTTGAGTGCGAAAAAGGAAGCGAATGAAGTAGACGCGCCGGTGCCCGCTGCGCCGCCCCCTGTTTTGCGTCCGGAGGACGATTACGACTCTCCCGATCGCGCTATCCTCACGCCGAACGGCCTGCGCCGCTTCCTGGGCATGTCCATGAAGTGGGTGGAAGTGAACACCCAGGCGCGCCGGCTCCCCGGGCAGTTCAAGTCTGGGGGGGCATGGCGGTACCGTAAAGCGGCCATCGAACTGCAGATCATGAACAAAGGCCAGGTGCTGCTGGCAACCAGGAATAGGGGATAGACGTGCTGGCTGAATCTGCATATCTTCTCCCTCGCCAGCCCATGGCGCCCATAGCGGAAGGTCACTTTCCTATGGGCATCTCAAAAATCGGCCCCAATCTTTTCTTTATCAAGGCGCGTGTAAAGGTTCCCAGCCTGGACCCGCGGCTTCCGACGGACGATCGCCGGAAGCAGGAACGTTTTGCGGGCACCAAGCACCAGGCCGACGACCGGTATCTGGAAATCAAGTCCGAACTGCGGGGCGAGCGGGCAAAGGCCGGTACCTTCGGGCACCTGCTGGAAGCCTACCGGACCAGCCGCGGCGGCACGATCCCGCGCTCCCAGCGGTCGATCTTCGAGGCCCTGGTCCGGGACATGGGTTCCGTCGATGCCGGCCACGACAAGCTGGAAGCGGCCCTGCGGCAATACGCCGTGTTGCTGATGCGGTTTCCGTCCAAGACCACCGGCAAGCTGCTGAGCGGCGCCACACGGAACCGGTACCGGGCGATGATCGGCGCGGCCCTGAACCTCGGAATTCTCACGAAGGACATCCCGGCCCCCTCGCCGCTGACGAAGGCTATCTGGCCCAAGGCGAAGGAAACGCCCCGCGACCGGCGCCTGGACCCGATGGAAGCGCAGCGCCTGATGGCGGCCGTGGACCGGCTGAATCCCCATCTGGGCGCCCTGTTCTGGTACGCGCTCCGGGTGCCCTGCCGGAAGGCGGAGCTCGTGAAGATGGGCCACCACGACCTGGACCTGTTCAATGACCTGATCCGCGTGTCCAATGGCACCACGAAAAGCGATGAAGGTTGCTGGAAACCGATCCCGCCTGAGCTCCGCGAATATTTCCGCGCTGTGCCCCCGGAAAGCCCTACTCTGTTCTACCGGAAGGTCGGGGAACAATATTCGCCCATCGGCGATTTCAAAAAGGCCTGGGCGACCTGCAAGCGGGCGGCGGGCATCACGGATTTCCGGTTCCATGACACCCGGCACATCGCCGCTACGAACCTGGTCAATGCGGGAATGTCCGAGCGCGACGTGATGAAGATCGCCGGCTGGGCCACGAACATGCTTTCCACGTATTGGGGATCCAGTTCGATGGAGAGCGCGAAACGTGCTACCTTTCTGCCCGGAGCAGCCGTTGCCGGTGGCAACGTTAGGGCAACTTTCACGGAAAGAGAGAGCGCGGGCAAGGATTTCGAGGCGGAAAGGGCGGTTTCATAGCATGCCCGCCTGTCTCTTAATCAGCGGGTCGATGGTTCAATCCCATCGGTACCCACCATTCCCCCCCTCCATGCCGGATCAAGCGAAAGCCAAGCTGAAAGCATGGAGGGGGATTTTTTCCTACCATCGGCTTATCCAGGATAAATCCAAATCCATCCGGGGTTTCTGCGCGGACCCGGTCTGAAAAGACCTTATTCTCCCATTCCATACGGCTGCATACTGGCGGCGTAAGGTTGAGGGGGGCGTATGAAGTTCACGGCCATGATCCTGGCGGCAATCGGGATGGGATTTCCGGATCCTCCCAGACTCTTGGTGTTTTCCGGCCAACCTGCGGGCGTCTACCATCATGATGGCATCGACTACGCGCTGGAGATGTTGAAGACGCTGGCGCCCAAGGCCGGCTTCAACTACGATACCTCCACGGATTATTCCGTCTTCACCGAAGCCAACCTGGGGAAATACCAGGCGGTGATGATGAATTGCAATTGCCGCGAGAACCGCATGTTCACTTTGCCGGAGCGCGCGGCCCTGGAAGGCTTCATCCATAAGGGCGGGGGATGGGCGGGCACCCATTGCGCCGCCGCCATCGATATCGACATCGGCTGGTCCTGGTACACCAACCTGGTAGGGGCGGTGCATCGGCAGCATACCGATGGTTCCCAGCCGGGAGTGCTCCGGGTCGAGGATCGTACGCATGCTTCCACGGCCCATTTCACGAGCACCACCTGGAACCTTTCCAAAGAGGAGCTGTACTTTTTCCTGAAGGATCCCGCGCCCGCATGGAAAGCCAACTCGGCATTGCCTAAGGTCAACGTATTGCTGACTTTCGTTTCCTGGGGCAATGGGCAAACCAAACCGCCGGCGGGAGCCAAGGCGGATTCGTCCGATCTCGGGGCCATGGCTTGGTACCACGAATTCGAAGGCGGCCGGGCCTGGTATACGGGCCTGGGCCATGAGAACTGGTTGTTCCATGATTCGTTGTACATCAAGCACATCATGGGCGGGCTTCGCTACGTACTCAAGCTGGATGGGCCAATCGCAGTGGGGGAAAAGCCGGCATTGCATCCGAAGATACGGGATGCGCGAACATGGATGGGCGGAACCGGTTACGCAGCCCCGCTCTTCCCGGAACTCGCCGGTTACCGCCGATTCGATGTACGCGGCGGCCGGGTTCATGAGCTTGCGTCGGTTGGGATGCGCGGGACTCTGACGCCAATTTTCATACTGCCCGCGGTTCCCTGATCGCGCGACGCCGCGCGCGCATCCGTTTTACTTCGGTTTTTTTGGGAGGCGGGGTCAAACCCGACCCACCATCCGATCCGATTACGATATCGGCGTACCGTCATGGCGTTTAGTTTCGACTCCGGTGTGGAGTGGGGGAGGAAAAACATGACCCGATAAGGAAACGATATGCGCACGAAACTTAGCGGCCGCATGCAGGCGCTACTCGCCTTGCCTATGCTGGCTTTCTTCTCCCTGCTCCAGGCGCTTCCCGCCAATTTTTCCCTGACAAATATCGCGCCCACCGTGGATCGCGGAACCTCCATAGATCAGGCAGCGGACGGCAGATTGTTCATCGCCGAATTGGGCGGCGATCTCAAGACCTACAAGAACGGTACCGTTTCCACCCTGCATCATTTCCCCACCAGCAACGCGCGCTCGGAACAAGGCATGTTCGGATTGGCGGAAGATCCCGGCTTCGCCAGCAATGGCTGGATGTACGTCCACTATTTCGTGTACGTGGACGGCGGCGACCAGGATTACCACGTCATCATGCGCTTCACCTTGTCCAACCCGCTGGGCGGCACGCCGCAATACGTGGCCGGCAGCGAATACCTCATCTACCGTTTGCCCAACCTGCCCACCGGGGCTTCACGCCATAACGGCGGCCAACTGGTCTTCGGTAACGATGGCTACTTGTACATCGCCAAAGGCGAAGGCGAGCACCAGGAACAGGCGGAAAACTACACCAACGTCTTCGGAAAACTCATCCGCATCGATCCGCATGCCACCTCGGCCAGCAACGACAACGTGAACGGCCATTACGGTATCCCTTCCGGGAACGCGGGCCTTCCCAAGCCCGAGATCTTCGCTTCCGGCTTCCGCAACCCCTGGTCCATGACGAAAGATCCTTCCAGCGAGGATCTTTACATCGGCGACGTGGGCGGGACCGAAGAAGTCAATCGCATCATCCCTTCGCAGCATGGCGGCAAGAAGTTCGGTTGGGGCGCGGGCGGAAACTCCGGCGCCTACAATTGCGGGGACGCGGCCTACGTATGCCCCATGGTCTATTACGGCGGCGGCGCCATCACCGGCGTGGCGGTCAAGCGCAACATCGCCGGCAATTGGCCCGCGGAATACCTGAATACGGTTTTCTATTCCGATCATAACGGCAATTGGATCAAGTACACGCCCATCGGCCAGAACGGCGGTACAACCTTCGACGCCCAGGGCCATCAGCCCTTGGGGTTGATGTTCGGCAAGGTGGACGGCAACCTGTACTATTGCCGCTATAACGGCGCGGGAGGCTTGTGGCAGGTCAAATGGGAAGGCGGCGCGCCCACGCCTCCCGTGATCACGGCCGAGCCCCAGAATACCACCGTCAATTCCGGCAATATGGCCACGCTGGCCGTGGCCGCTACCGGTTCCGGCCTCTCCTACCAATGGCAATACGCGTCAACGGGTTCTTCCTCGTTCACATCCCTCGCGGACAATTCCGTATTCACGGGCGCAAACACCGCTTCCTTGAGCATCCATGCCACGGAAACCCAGGCAGGCCAATACCGCTCCCAGGTAAGCAACACTTCGGGTTTGGTTAACAGCAATACCGCGGTACTGACGGTCAATCCCCCCAACGCGCCTCCGGTCATCTCCATCCAATCGCCGGCGCAGGGCGCGCTGTTTTCCGTACCGGAGCAGATTTCCTTCTCCGCCACGGCCTCCGATCCCGAGCAGGGCGATCTGCCCGCCAGCGCCTTCCATTGGGCCCTGGAGCTCGGCCATCGTACCTCCCAAACCGCGTATCATACCCATCCGGTCACCACTTTCGATGCGGTCAAGTCGGGTAATTTCGCCAGCACGGTGGAAGCCGAACCCAGCCCGCAGGTCTGGTTGCTGCTCATCCTCACCGTGAACGACAACGCCGGCAATAGCGATAAGGATACCGTGCTGTTGTATCCGCGTATGGTAAGCCTCGACGCGCAATCGGTGCCTCCGGGATTGAAGATCGTGGTCATGGACCAGGTCACCACCAACACGGCTTTCCAGGCCGTGATCGGCAACGATGGCCGCATCAACGGAAACACGCCCCAGATCCTGAACGGGACGCGCTATGATTTCGATCATTGGTCCTTCACGGGTACGCAGCCGGCGGGATTGAACGGGACCAGCGTATTCCAGACCTTCACGGTGCCGGCGGGTTCGGCCGGGTTCATCGCGAACTACCGCGCCACGGCCAATCCCCTCTACGCCTTCAAGGCGGTGAACAACCAATACGTTAGCTTACTGGCCGATTCCCGCTTGCAACCCAATTCCGCCACGGTGGCCGGGAACGCCCAATTGATCGAAGTGGGCGACAATGGCGACGGGACCTTGAGCTTGAAGACGCCCGGTAATGGAAAGTTCTGCCAGGCCGTAGGCGCGGCGGACGTAACCTGCGATCTGGCCACGCCGGATCTTCCGGCAGGCAAGTGGACCAAGGTGGACAACGGCGACGGGACCTTCTCCTTCAAGAACCAGGGTACCAATGGCTATCTGGTGGCCGAAGGCGGCGGAGCCAATCCCCTCAAAGCCAATCGCGGCGGCATCGGCGGTTGGGAACGCTTCAGCCTCTTCCTGCAATCGCAGCCTGGACCGCAATACGCGGTGAGCCTGTCGGTAGGCGGCGGCAATGGTACCACCTCCCCCGCGGCGGGCACCTCGGCCCAGGTGGCCCAGGGAGGTAGCCTGTCGGTTACTGCCACGGCGGCATCCGGCTACCTGTTCGATCATTGGACCGCTTCTTCCGGGCTGACCCTGGCGAACGCGGCGTCGGCGGCGACCCAGGTGACCAACGTGAACTCCGCCGGGACGGTAACGGCATTTTTCATCGTGGACAATACCCCGCCGCCCCAAGGCACCCGCTATGCCTTCAAGGCCACCAACAATCAATACGTCAGCTTGCTGGCCGACAACCGTCTGCAGCCGAACTCGGCTACCGTGGCCGGCAATCCTCAATTGCTAGAGATAGGCACGAATGCGGATGCCTCCCTCTACATAAAATCCGTCGGGAACGGCTTGTATTGCCAGGCCGTCGGCGCCGCCGATGTCACCTGCGATCTGGCTTCGGTCACGACCGCGGCGGGCAAATGGTCCCGTACCGATAATGCCGATGCCACGGTCTCGCTGAAGAATCTGGGGACCAATGGCTACCTGGTGGCCGAAGGCGGCGGAGCCAATCCCCTCAAAGCCAATCGCGGCGGCATCGGCGGTTGGGAGAAATTCACCCTCACCGCGCAATCCAACCCGCCGCCCCAGGGGACGCAATACTCCGTGACCATGGCCATCGGCGCCGGTACCGGCACGACCACGCCTACGGTCGGCACCGCGACCCAGGTGGCCCAAGGGGGTAGCCTGAACGTTACGGCACTGGCGGGCGCAGGCTACCATTTCGATCATTGGACTGCTTCGGCGGGCCTGACCTTGGCCAATGCGGGCGTGGCTTCCACCCAGGCGACCAATGTTTCCGCCAACGGGACGGTTACGGCATTCTTCACGGCCGATCCCACGCCTCCGCCTCCCGGGCCCGGCAGCCTGTACGCCTTGAAAGCGGTCAACAACCAGTACGTCACCGTGCTTACGGATAACCGCCTGCAACCGAATTCGGCCACCGTGGCCGCGAACGGACAGATCTTCGAGATCGGGACCAACCCCGATGCCAGCCTATACATCAAGGCTTCGTCATCGGGATTGTTCTGCCAGGCCGTAGGCGCCAATGACGTGACCTGCGACTTGGCTTCGGTCACGGCCGCGGCGGGCAAATGGTCCCGCACCGATAATGCCGATGCCACGGTCTCGCTCAAGAATCTGGGGACCAATGGCTACCTGGTGGCCGAAGGCGGCGGAGCCAATCCCCTCAAAGCCAATCGCGGCGGCATCGGCGGCTGGGAAAAGTTCACCCTCTCGGCGCAAACGCCTCCCGGACCCCAGTACGCGATCAGCATGTCCATCGAGATGGGGCAGGGGACGCTGACCCCGGCCGAAGGGTCGGTCACCCAGGTCCCGGAAGGCGCCAATCTTTCCCTGAGCGCGGTACCCAAGCCGGGCTACCTGTTCGAACATTGGCATGTCACCGCCGGCCTCACGTTGGCCAATGCGGACCAGGCGAATACGCAATTGATCAATGTGCGGGCCGCCGGCAGCGTGGAGGCGCATTTCTCCGTCGATCCGAATGCTCCCCTGGCTCCCCGCTTCGCCTTCAAGGCCGTGAACAATCAGTTCGCGAGCCTGCAAGCCGACGGGAAGCTGATCCCGAATTCCGCGACCGTTGCGGGCGTGAACCAGGTATTCGAGGTCGGTTCGAACGGCGATGCGACGTTCTATATCCGGTCCTTAGGCAACGGCAACTATTGCCAGGCCATCGCAGCGGCGGCGGACGTGACCTGCGATGCGGCCGCGGTCAGCTCGACGGCGGCGAAATGGACCAAGGTGGACAATGCCGACGCTACGACCTCGTTCAAGAACCTGGGGACCAACGGGCACCTGGTCTCCGAGAACGGGGGAGCGGGCCCGCTGAAGGCGAACCGCGCCAACATCTCCGGCTGGGAGAAGTTCGCCCTTTCAGCGCAATGAAGCGCGGAGTGTAAAAGATCCCGACGTAACCGGCCGGTTTCCCAACCGGCCGGCCCATCGGACCCTGTAATCATTAGGGCCGTTTGGGTTATGCGGAAAAAAACCGGGAGGAAAAATCCCGGAACCGCTTTCGCAATCCGATCCCGGCGCTTACCTTAGGTGCTGCCGGGACCCGCCCCGGACGTAACATACACGCTACCCTAACGAGGAGCCTTGTCTTGCCCCGGATTTTCCCGCAGGCCGCGTCGGCGCTATTGCTCATGCTCCAACTGGGGGCTTCCCTGGACGCGGCTCCGCGTAGCCGGACGCATGGCCACAGCGTTCCGTCCAAGCCCGCACATACCGTAAAAAAAACCGCGCCCGGTCCCGGGAAAGCCGCGATGGCGGCGACGGCGGCATATCCTTGGCATCTTGCCCTCACGGACCAGCGCGGTAAACGCTTCGACATCGCGGATGCGCGCGGCAAAACCCTGGTGGTCTCGTTCTTCTTCACCAGCTGCGGATCCGCCTGCCCCATGCAGACCTCGCGTCTGGTCAAGGTCGAGCGCCTGCTTTCCGATTCCTTGCGGGAGCGCTCCCGGTTCGTATCCATCTCCATCGATCCGCAACATGATTCTTCCATGGTCCTGGCCAACTACGCGGACGTATTCCGGGCGGATACCCGGCATTGGCGATTCGCCGCCACCCGAGATACCGCGGCCCTGCACCGTTTCGCGACGGCCATGGGCGCCGGGATCAAGGCCGGCGAGAACGGCGCCGCCGACCACGCCATGGCGGTTACCCTCATCGACGCGCAGGGCCGGGTGGCCCAGCGCTACGTGGGCGATAAGCTGGATGAGTCCCGGCTGGCCGCCGAAATCGCCGACGTCGATCGCCTGTTCGGGAAGGCGGAACCGTAACCGCGGGGGTACCTGCGTGATTCCTGTTACCGTGCCCTGCCTTCGCCCTAAGCGGGCGGAAGCGGCGCCGGGCGTAACCGTGCGGCCCTGGTGGGAGGCCGTACGGCCCCCGTCGCCGCGCTTCTTTATGAGTTTCTCCCGCGCCGTGTTCCGCTGATAATCCGTAAACGTTCCAAAGGTGGGTTTTTCGAATGTATCAACCGTGCTTGCATCGTCCGCGATACGCGCTTAGCGCGGCGGTCCTCTCCATGTCCCTGGGCCTCTCAATCCCGGCAATAGCCAATGACCAGACCGGCGTATGGGATCCCCAATTCAATTTCCCCCTGATCCCCATCCATGCGGTGCTCACCCCCGCGGGCAAGGTGCTCAGCTTCGGAAGCAACGCGGACGGCAGCCAGGGCGGACGCCTGTATTACGCGGTTTGGTCCCCGGCCTTGGGCACCGGCGCGGCCGCGCACAAGCTGCTCGCCAACCAGACTTCCACCGATATCTTTTGCGCCACCCAGGTTTTGTTGCCGGGCACGGGCAAGGCCCTGGTGATGGGCGGGGACAACGGCTACGTGGGCAATGTGGCCAACTCAAAAACCACGCTCTACGACGACGCGACCGACAACATGACCAATGCCGGATTCACCATGGCGTTCCCGCGCTGGTATCCCACCGCGCTTACTTTGCCCGATGGGAATATCCTCATCCAGGGCGGTCGTGGCGACGGCAATCCCGCGCCGCAAATGACGACTCCGGAAGTGTTCAACCCCGCCCAAGGCTGGCGCAGCCTGTTCGGGGCCCGCAGCGATTATGCTTACGGCGGAGGCAAATGGTTCTATCCCCGCGCTTGGGTGTTGCCCAATGGGAACGTATTCGGGATTTCCGAAGATGCCATGTACTACCTCAATTGGACCGGGGACGGCATCCTAACCAACGCCGGCGCCTTTACCGGCGGTAACCGCGGAAATACCTCCACGGCCGTCATGTACTCGCCCGGCAAGCTCTTGCAAGTAGGCGGCGGCCGCAATGCGGATGGCTCGCGCTCCCTGGGTTCCAGGGCGGCTACGCGCATCGACGTTACCGGAGCCGCTCCCGTGCTTTCCGCCGCGCCCAATATGGCCTACCCGCGTCATTGGGGTACCTCGACGGTATTGCCCAACGGTCAGGTACTCGTGACGGGAGGCTCGGAAGGCGAGAATAACCTCGACGGCGCGGGCCCCTCGCTGCGCGCGGAGTTATACGACCCCGGTACCAACACCTGGAAGACCCTGGCGGCCGAGAACCAGCCCCGGCTTTACCACAGCACCGCCGTACTGCTCCCCGATGCCACGGTGCTTTCCGCCGGCGGCGGGGCCCCGGGGCCCGTCGTCAACAAGAACGGCCAGATCTTCCGGCCCCCTTACCTCTACTCCGGCACGGCCGCGGCGGTCCGCCCCGGTACGTCGGTGGCCTCAACGAACCTGGCCTACGGCGGTACCGTTGCCATCACCGTCAATTCCGTCCGGCCCATCGCCCGCGTTACTTTGGTGAAGACCGGCGCGGTCACCCACTCCTTCAACAACGACCAGCGTTTCCTGGAACTTCCTTTCACCCGCGGCGGGAATACGGTAACCGCCACGGTACCCGGCTCAACCTACTCGGCCACGCCGGGTTACTACCTGCTGTTCGTCCTCGACGACAAGGGCGTGCCTTCAATCGGCAAGATCATGCACTTGGCTCCGGCCACCGCCCAGCCGGTTAACCTGGTGCGCGACGGGAGTTTCGAAACGGTCGCGGTAGGCGCCGGGGGAGCGGTCGATTTCTCCGCCAACCAGGCTTTCGGCAATTGGACCGTGTATTCCGGGACCGTATCCGTCCAATCCAATACCCATCGCAACCTGGGCGCCGGCGGCGCTTCGGGCGCGAACCATATGGATTTGAACGGCAACACCATCGGCGCGGCCTGGCAGGCCATCGGCGGGCTGACCGCGGGCGCCACCTATGCGCTCACCTTCGACTACGCCAAGCATGACATGGCCGGGGAACGCGCCTATGCCGCGGTCCAGATCGCGGCCATGCGTAAAAGCTTCACGGCCACCAACCTGGGTAACGCCAATTGGATGCAGGCGACTTATGCTTTCACCGCCCGTTCGGCCAGCGAAAACCTGTACTTCTACAGCGAAGGCGGGAATGCCTGCTGCGGAATGCTCATCGACGACGTGACCATTTCCAAGATCGGGAACCCCATTCCGGCACCTGTCGTGAACGCCTATGCGTGGAACGCGGGCACCGGCGGGCTTACCCTCAACGGGACCAACCAATACGGGAGCATCGCGCACAACGCGAACCAGAACCTTTCCCGGAGCATCACCCTGGCCGCCCGGGTAAACGGAACCGCCTTCGATAATTACGACGGCATCATCACCAAGGGAACCACCGCTTCGCCTTATGCCCTGCGCGTCCTGGCCGACGGGCGCGTAAGCTTCAACGTGAATTGGGGCAACGTACCCGGCGCCGTAGGCGGTGGGGACTGGTTTTCGACCCTGAAGCTGAAGACCGGGACCTGGCAGCATGTCGCGGCGACCTATGACGGCGCGCGCATCCGTTTCTTCATCGATGGAGTGCAGGATACCTATAGCCCCGCGGCCAACATCACTTTCGGGAGCAATGCCGAACCCCTGATCATCGGTTGCGATTATCCCGGCGCGGCGGAATGGTTTTCCGGAAAAATCGCGGATGCCAAGTTATTCAACGCCGCTCTCACCGTCGAGCAGATCCAGGCCCTCGCCTACGTGAAAGGGCCGCAGCCGGCCGGCGCCGTGGTCGATCTGTATCCGTGGAACAATGGTACCGGCGGCATTTCCCTGGATGGCTCCACCCAATTCCAGCAAACCCCGCATACCGCCGCCATGAACGCGTCCCGGACCCTGACCCTGGCCGCCCGCATCAAGGCGGATCAATTCCGCCCTGGGGATGGCATCGTGGTGAAGGGGAGCAGCAACGAACCCTTCGGCCTCGCGCTTTGGGATAATCGTTCCTTACGATTCACCGCCAATTGGGGCAATCCCGCCGGCTCCGTCATCAGCGGCGCCTGGAACTCGGCGGCCTCGCTGACCCAGGGCACATGGCATCACGTGGCCGTGACCTACGACGGGACCAACATCCGCTTCTATATCGACGGGGTGCCGGGCGATTACCAGCCCGCCAGCGGAATCACTTTCGGTACCAATGCGGAGCCGTTGTATATCGGGGTGGATAAGCCCGGTGCGCCGGAATACTTCGATGGCAATATCGCCGACGTGAAGATGTATACCCGCGCCTTGACCACCGCGGAGATCCGCGCCCTGGCGGGCGTGCCCTAGCCCGGAAAAGGGAAGCGCGCAACGACGAATCCAAGCCCCGGCTCCCGGCCGGGGTTTTTTGTGGTCCCGGAACATCGTATAAATACGATGTTGACATACAATCGTATATGTGCGATATTGATCCCATGGCCCACAGTAAGCAAAGCGAATTCGACAGCCTGGACAGGAAAATCGCGGACGTGGCACGGGCCATGTCCCATCCGGCCAGGGTCGCCATCCTCCGGGAATTGGCCCGCCGCGGTACTGCATCGATTGGAAAGCCTTCCGTACCCCCATGGTGGCTTTCACCGGCGTTTTCGCCGCCCTGGAAAAGGACCATGCAAAATGTTGTTAACCCAAGGAGAGCAAATGGAAAACCAGAATGGATTCGGCAAAAGCGCGGATGCGAAGGTGGAATGCTGCCTTCCGGAATGCTGCGAAGAAGTGCGGGAGACGAAATCGGAAATCGGGAGGCTGAAAGATGCCGTGCGTGATTTCCTGGCCGCTTTGGACCGCAAGGTCGGCGACCGCGACTGCCGGTGCGCCTGTTGCTGAAATACGGTATCCGCGGTCCGGCCGGGGAGGCCATGGGAACGGCCTTCCTGCTGGCCGCGGTGGTGGGATCCGGAATCATGGCCGAGCGTTTGTGCGGGGGTAACCTGGGTGTGGCCTTGCTGGCGAACGCCCTGGCCACCGGCGGCGTCCTGATCGCCCTCATCGCCTGCCTTGCGCCTGTATCCGGAGCGCATTTCAATCCGATCGTGACCCTTGATCTGGCGATGGAGGACTCCTTCCCCTGGGCTTGGGTGCCGGCCTATGTCGTCTCCCAATGCGTAGTGGCATTCGCGGGAATCCGCCCCGCCGAGGCCCCCGCTTTCATAGCAGTACAGTTGGTGACCGGGATCTTGGGTTCCTTTTTCCTCCGGTGGTTGATGCCAATGCCGATACCGCTCTCATCGTCGCTACCTGCTTTGCATCCCCAACCAGTTCCTCCGGAGCACGTATGACCTCCCGCAACGTCCTCTTCGTCTGCATCGAGAATTCCAACCGCAGCCGGATGGCCGAGGCTTTCGCGCGCATCCACGGCGGGCCCGCAATCGGCAGTTACCGTTCCGGTCCCCGGCCTTCCGGGATCGTCAATCCCAAAGCCATCGCGGCCATGGCCGAACTCTGGTATGACCTCGCGAAGCATGGCTCCAAGCCGTTGGATCAGATTCCCGATGTTGAGTACGATGCGGTTGTGACCATGGGCTGCGGTGATGCCTGCCCGTTCGTGCGGGCCAAGCGGCGGGAAGTTTGGTCAATCCCCGATCCCAAGCATATGCCACCGGAGGAATTCCGGAAGGTGCGGGATTTGATCGAAGGCAAGGTGAAAGCGCTCCTCGCGGAGCTGTGAAATCGGCGTCCGGCTTAGGCGGGCGGAACCACTTTCCAATCCTCGGAGCCGCCATCGTCACGCAGGCCTTCGGCCTGGCGGATCAATCCGTACAATAGTCCCAGACCTTCCGGCCATTCCCCCATTTCGCTCTCGGCGTTGAGATGCCCGCGGGCACCGACTATTTCGCAGCGGCTGCCCCAGGCTTGCGCGAGATTCACCGCGAAGTTGATGGAAGCGTAGGGATCATTGGTGCTGGCTACGACAAGAGTGGGGAAGGGGAACGGGGCGACGGGAATGGGAGCGAAGCCGACGGCGGACGCGGGAAACTCGGGGCCGGAAGGATCGACGGGAGCGACCAGCATTGCTGCGAGGATGCGTCCGCGCATGCGGGACTGGGTGGACTGGGCCCAATGGGCGACCATCAGGCAGGCGAGGCTATGGGCGACGAGGACGACGTCCCCGGGTATTTCGGAAAGGCTTCGCTTGAGGACGCCGACCCATTCCGAGCAATCGGGATGATCCCAGTCCCTTTGCTCCAGGCGCTTGAAGGCCGGATCGGACTTTTCCCATCGGGATTGCCAATGCTGCGGTCCGGAAGAACCGTATCCGGGAAGCACGAGGAAGCGCATGCAGCAAGGGTAATGAGGAAACCCCCGGAATACAAGGGGTATATGGAACTTTGAGCCGGTCGGGGAGACCGGCTATTTGCCGCCCATGCTGTCGTCCGGGGGCCGGTATTCCTTGCCGATCTGTTCGGCGGCCTTGAGGTCGCCTTTGGCGACGAGGGCCCGGTATAGGCTCTGGTAGATTTTGCGCTTCTCGGTTTCGTTGGCGTAGAGGATGTTCCCCAGGCTTTGGCGGAACATGGCCACCGCCTCGTCATAGCGCTTGTTCTGTAGATAGAGCAGTCCCACTCGATGCTGCATCTCGGACAGGCGCGGATGATGGGGCATCTTCTCCATGCTGCGCAGGTAGTATTCGATGGCTTTGTCCTGGTTGCGGCCGACTTCCAATTCGGCCAGGCGCAGCCACGATTCCCCGGCGAAAGCGCCGTCGGGATAGAGCGCCAGGTAGCGGAGGAAATCCTCTTTGGCACCGGTCTTTTCCCGCTCATGCTCGGCGCGCAGGCGCGCGACGGAGAAGAAGGCGGCTTCTTTGCGTAAGGGGGGCGAGGCGGGATTCTCGAGCACGCGCTGGTACAATTGCACAGCGATCTGCCAATCCTTGGCCTGGGCCTCATCGGCTTTGCGGTAAATAAGGTCGGCTTCTTCGGACCGCGAGAGTTGCGCCGGAACGGCGGCGGCCTTCGGAGTCGCATTGACCTTGCCGGGCTTGGCCTTTTCCGCTTTGGCCGCGCGGATGGGCGCGGGAGCATCCGGCAGGGCCAGGGCCAGGCGATGGGAACCGTTCCCGGCCACCGTCACCGAAGTATCCAGGCGGCCGTGGCCTTCTTTACTCAGTTGGAGCGAATGCCGGCCCGGGGGCAGCAACACCACCAGCGGGGTAGCGCCCTTGTAACGGTCGTCGATGCGCACTTCGGCCCCGGGTTCATCCGAGGTCACCGTCACCACGCCGTAATGGCTCAGCTCGTCCACGGCGGGGATGGTTTCGATATCCTCACGGCGGATGCTGGCGCCCCCGTCCTGGACGCGGTAGCGTTCGTAGACGGCGTCATAGACCAGGCTCTGGCCCGCGGCGACTTCGAAATCACCGTAGGCTTCGGAATGGATTTTGACTTTGCCTTCCAGCACCGAGGTGGCGACGCGGCCGCCCAGGTCGGGACGCACGCGGAAGTAGGTGCCGACCACGTCGATGCGGTAATCCGGCGTGGCCACCTGGTATTTCTCCTGGCCTTTGCGCTTGTTCACGAAGAAGGTCACGTTGCCGCGCGCGGTATGCCCGTGCCCGGCGAAGGCCACGCGATAGCGCACCTTCTTACGATCGGCTTCTTCGATTTGCAGGCGTGAGCCGTTATGCATTTCCACGAAGCCGCGCTGGTTGACCAGGATCATGGCGCCATCGTCCTGGGAGCGGATATCGGCATGGCCGCGCAGATCGGGACGGCCGCTGAAGGCCGAATCCAAATCATGGGCGGCGGTACCCTGGGCCTGGTATACCAGGGTTTCCAAGGCGGGAGCGGGGCTTTCGCGGAAGAACAGGACCGCGACGGCAATTAGGCAGGCCGCGCCGAAGCCGGCGACGCCTTGGAAGACGGGATTGCGGAAGAATCCCAAGGTAAGCCAGGTGGAAGCGGGGGCGACCAGGCCTATCTTGCGATGCTTCTCGATGCGGGAGAAGAGTTTTTCCTCTACGGCTTCCCAACGGCCCATGGGCAAGGAGACTTCCGACTTGAGATAGGCTTCCCAAGGCGCGAGCTGCGCCGCGTGCCCGATGCGATCATCCAGCTTGCTCTCGATGCGGTGCAATTCCATGCCGGAAGGCTTGACCGCTCCGGCGATTACGTCGTTGACGGGCTGTTCGTATTCGCGATGGTTCTGGATGCGCGCGAGCAGATCCCCTTCCATCTTGTCGAAGAAACCGGCAGGGGGCGTCACCTCGGCTTTGAGCGCCGCCAAGGGTCCCAAAGCTTCCGCCTTCTGGATGCGTTCCAACAAGGCCTTTTCCATCTTCGCGAAGTCGATAGCGCGGCCATCCGCGGTCCGGGCTTCCACGTCCTGCTTGAGCAGGCTCTCGAAGAGGCGCATACGATCCTCGGGATCGCGGGCGGGCTTGGGGTTGGGGGCGTTCATAGAGATTATTCCAGGGTATCCAGGTATTCCTTGATTTTCTGACGGGCGGTGAAGAGCCGCGATTTGACCGTTCCCTCGGGGATGTCCAGGGCCACGGCGATTTCGGAAAGATCCATATCGCTGTAGATGTTCAGCACCAGCGGGACGCGCAACTTCTCGTCCAAATGGGCGAGGGCGAGTTCCACCAGGTTCTTCAGCTCCAGTTCCTTGTGGATGCCTTCATCCCGGCTGGGCAACTCGTAATCCATGTTCTCGAGGCTGGTGGTCTTCTTGGCGGAGATCCGTTTGCCGGCCTCCTGGAAGCGCCAACGCGCCGTGCAGGTATTGATGATGATGCGGTGGAACCAGGTCTTGAAGGACGAGTTCCCCTGGAAGGACTTGAGGGACAGGTACATTTGGAAGAAGGCTTCCTGTACCAAATCCTCGTGTTCGCCTTCCGGGCCGGTGATCTTATAGACGAGATTGTACGCGTAGCCGCGGTACATGTGGAACACTTCCTTGAACGCGACCGGGTTGCCGGCCTTGCATTCGCTTAAGAGTTCCTTACTGGGTTCCGTCAGGTTGCTCATCCGTTTACATCCCCCCTTTCCCTATTAGTGTAAGGCCCGGGAAGAAGGTTCATTATTCCCCAGCGAAGATTCCGCGGCGACGGTATATTGCCCGATTTCCTGTTTTTGCGCCATGCGCATCCCCAAGTTTCCCTAACGCTTCAGAAGGTGAAGCATAGCGCCAGGTTAAGCCAGGCCATTCCCAGCGCGGTGAAACCAAGCCGCTCATAGTTTTTCGCGGCGTGGAATTCGTCCCCGAATTTTTCCGGGTGCGCCTTGCCGTCAGCGGCTCCCAGGCCCTGGTACGCGGAGTAATAATGGTTTTCCAGGGCGAAGGCGGCGAGGGAAATCACGCCCGCGCCCAGGGCGGGATAGATGAAACGGGAATGGTAGAAGCGTCGCTTAACGAGCTGGAGCTCGTAGGTGTGCTGGCCGGGCGAATTGAGCTCGACCTGGCGCACGATATCCAGATAGCCGGGCTTCGCCAGGGTAACCTCGAAGCTACCCATGGGCATCACCCATTCCACCGGTGTCGAGCCTTCCAGGCCCGAGGCGGTGCGCACCGTGGCCCCGGCGGGATGGGAACGGAGCAGCAGATCGGCGACGTATTGGCTGCGGAGGTTCTCGGCGATCTTCTTGCCGAGCACATTGGCCAGGCTGGAGGCTTCGGCGGGGGAGAAACGCAGGGAGACCAGCGGCCGCGAAACCGCTTCGGCCAGCTTGCCGCGCGCCAATTCGCGGACGCGCAGGGTCGCCACGATCAGGGAGGCCGCTCCCGCGCCTTCGTCCCGGACCGATGGTTGCAGGTAAAGCATGTCGCCGTATTTCGCGGTGTCCAGCAGGGTCCGCGGGTCGGTTACGGATTCCACGCAATACCCCAGCTCACGCGCCGGGTCCCGCAATTGCGCCAGCAGGCTGTCGGAAAACCCCGCGGGCATACGGGCTTCCAGCAGGGGATGGGGCGCGAAGAACAAGGTCTGGTTGCCTGGCCGGCAGGGTTCGGCGCCTATAGCCAAGCCAGATATGGCCAGGAAAGCCGCGATGGCGAAGGCGTTAAACGAGGCGCGCAACCGGCGGGAAAACATCGACATCCTCCGTATTGTAGGCAAGAATATACCTGACCTGCCCGGAATGGGAAGGGATTACATTATTATACCCATGTTCCGCATCGGCATACCCCATTTAAGCCTCACCTGTCTGGTCGCGGCCAGCCTGCTCGCCTCCTGCATCGATCGCTCCAACCCATTCGATCCCCTTAACGCGGGAGGGCAGGCCGGCGCGAATATCCGGGCGGAGAAACAGGCGCGCCTGGATTCGTTGACGGCGGGGGAGGCCGCCTATGCCGCGCAGGTATCCGGCTTCTCCGGTTCCTTCGCGGCCGATTCGTCCGCCAACGCCGAGCGGGTCAAGGCCAACGCGGCGCTGAGAGGGCGCAATACCGCGATCAGGTCGGCCAATGCCGGGGTGGAAACCGCCAACGCCAAGGCGGTTCCCGATTCGTTGCGGCATAAGGAAGCCTTGGCCCTGTTGGATACGCTCAGGGCCTATGGCCCCTACGCCGGGTTCCAATCGGTCCGCACTTCCGTCCAGGTGCGGACGGCCAATCTTGCGCGTTTCATGGCGGATGCCAATGCCGAGCATACGCCTACGGTTCCCTATCCCTCGGCCTATGCCGATTCGGTCCTGCGGCCTTTCGCCCTGGACACCCTGGCATGCTTCCGACTGCAGATACGCATCGACAGCGGAAATGCGGCCGTGGCCGATAGCAACAAGGCCGTGCGCGCCTACGATGCATTGCGCGTGGCTGACAACGCCGTTGTCCAGCTTTACAATGATTCCGTCGACTTCGTGAAACGCACCCAAAACCAGCACATCATCACCAAGCCCGATTCCCTGCAGGGCATCACCTTCGTGGCCAAGGCCGGGGACAGCCTCCTGATCGGCGCCGGGAGGTACCCCGTCGACCTTCGCTTCACCAATTCCGGAACCCCGGACAGCCCCATCGTCGTTCGCGGTTATCCCGGTCTGCGTACGCTCTTCGTGCCTGCCATCGACAAGAACACGGGTAAGCCTTCCAACAGCACTCTGATCCTGAGCGGGCGCTCGTATATCCGGTTCGAGGATCTCGAATTCCGGGGCGGCGCCATCAGCGGGGTCAAGCTCGAGAACGGTTGCCGCAACATCGCCTTCCGCCGCTGCGTCTTCGACAGCAGCGCCCAGTTCGGCCTGGAAGTAATCGACAGTGATGTGGATTTGCTTGATTGCCGTCTGCTCGCCAACGGCAAGGGGGCGCGCCTCCAGGGTCAGGAGCAAATGGATTACCGGGTCCATCTCTATAACGTCCTGGTGGCGGGCAATAAGGGCCATGGCTTGGAGTGCGTCACGCCCTGGGGAGAGATCCTGAACACGACCATCGCCGATAATGACGGAGAGGGGATACGCGTCAATTCGCCACGCCGGGCCCTGACCATCGCCAATACCATCGTGGCTTCCAACGGCGGCATCGGGATTTTCCGAGAGGCGGAGAATGGCTTCCAGGATTTGTTCCAAGTGAAGGAAAGCGATGTCTGGAACAACAACCTGACCGGCACGGTCCGCATCAATTGGGGTCTGCAGGCTTTGGATTCGACCCGCGCCGAAGCCCTCAAGAACGCCGCCTTGGATGTGGATCCCGTCTTCAACGATGCCTCCCGCTTCGACTACGGCCTGAATCCCGCCAGCTTACTGGCCGGATACGAAAAGCAACCCCTGCCCGTCATCATCGGCTACCGTCCCTGACGGCCGGCCGCCTCAATTCCTCAACAGACCGAAACGGATGGCGCGGGATTGGGCCAGGCGGAAGGCTTTTCCGTCAGCGTCCTCGGCTTGGCTTACCGCCGTGATCTTGGCGATATAGGCTCCCGTTCCCGCCAGGTTCCCGTCATGGGATTTGCCGTTCCAGCTGATCTTGATGGAATAGCGGCCCTTGCCATTGCGCGGGAACAAGGGGGTCGCCCCGGTAACCGGAAGGTTACGGGAGTCCAATCCCAATTGCGCGTTGGTGATCTCCCCCGTGAAGCCGTCCAGGAATTCCCCCAGGGTGGAGAACAGCATCAGGCTGTACTTGATGCCACGATCGGTTTCCACCGTGAAGGCCGGGCGATCGATGGACCCGTCGGGACCGCCCCGGACGACGTCTCCGCAACGCACGCTATGGCAATCGGCGGTGAGGCCGGCGGGTGTGCTGCCCGCCACCGGCGTCCAGGAGGAATCGGGATTGCCGGAGAGGATCAGGAAGCCCGGCTCCTGTGCGGAATTCCTGACGCCCAGGAACGGCCGGTCCATGGTCAGATTGAGCACCGGTGCCTTGGGCTTGAACCTGAGACGCAGTACCACGGGCCGGTTAAGGGCATGGGCATGATTGCCCGGGAGGTCCAGCAGCGGACCTGCGCCGTTGATGCGCAGGGAATCGCCGGCCGCAGGGGCCTGGGGTCCCAGGTCGGCTATGGCGATGCGCCACCCTTTGCCCGGAATTTCCACCGCGCCGAGAACCGACAGGGTTATCGCCGTCCCGCCCGCCTTGATCAGGATCAGGGAAGGTCCGGGCAGTCCCGCAGGATTGATCTTCTCGTTGGTCCCTATCCACAGGGTATCGCCCCCGTTACCTTCCTTCTCCAGTACCACCGCGCTGTCGAGCAGGGGCCCCACCGAATCGGCGCCCGTGAAAACGGCGGCCTGCACCGGGATGTCCGGGGTGGCGGGATCGAACAGGAAGGCGGTCCCGGCACCGATGCCGGCGGATAGACCGGCAGGGAAGGGTTCGGCCAGCTTGAGGGTGAGATGGCGGGGTCGCGCAGGATCCAGCACGATTCCCGCTTTGATAAGCTTGGGATTCGCGCCTGCGGAAGGCCAGGCCAGGGCGATGGAATCGGGTCCCCGCTTGAGGTCGGCGCGGAATTCGATCTCCACGCGATCCACCGCGGCTAAGCCGTTATCGGAGTGGAAAGATGCCGCGAGTACAGCGCCGGGAGTGAAGGAAAAATAGATCTTCGCCCGCGAGCCGGGCAAGATGGTGTTGTCCGTAGTCGGGTCGGCGTAGAGGAATCCGTTCTCGACGGCCCGCAAACCGGACACGTAGACAACGACCTCCCCGTTCTTGAGGGTGAAAACCGAGCTGGGCGCCGTATCCGTGGGGCCGGCATATACCGCCAAGCCCAAGGTCGCGGTCAGCTTGAATTCTGTCAGTCGCGTGGTAAGGGCAACATTGGCGTCCTGGCCGGCGCGGATGGTAACCGCCAGGCGTTGGCCCGCCGTTCCCCGCAATTCCGCCGCCGCATCATAGCCCTTGGTATCCGCATACAATATCCAGAGCTTATCCCGTGCCTTGCCCACCTTCAGGTCCGCCTTGTCCGGCGTTTTGCCCGCGATGGTCGCTTCCAATTCGAACAACTGATTCAGGTCCCCGTTGGTGACCTTGGCCCGCACCGTCGCGATGCCCAAGGAATCGGTGTTGGCCGTTGCGATTCCGTCGATGTCTCCGATGGCCGGCTGGTTGCTCTTGAAGGTGACCGCCACCGGGGTGGAAATGGCATTGTCGAAGCGATCCCGCACTTCCACTTTCACGGGATAGAGCACGCCGGGATCGATGACGGGTGCCGAGCCGGGATTCAGGATTTTGGAGGGCGGATCCTGGAAAACCACCTTCTCCGGATCACCCGGCAGGATGCGGATGCCGTCCGAAACCCCGTAGAAGGCCAGGGTATTGATACCGTTCTTCCAAATGCCGGATACGGTAACGTACTCGATACCCCCGCCCGGAACCTTGGTGAACATGACCGGGGAGGTGGTGATGCCCTCCACCTTGCCCAACACGAATTTGGCGGGAGGCGTCCCGGGAGCGAACAGGTCGACGCCGGAATTGAGGTTCACTTCCACAGGCGCGATGGCGTTGTTGAAAGGCGTCCCGTCCAACTTCTGCGGGGTGATGCGCAGGCGTACGGTTTCGCCCACCTTTACCGAGGCGGTCTTGGCGCCGGCGGCATCCAACACCTCGACCAGGAACTTGTAGTCCAGTTTGCGGTAGGGGATGAAACCCACATTGGTGGTGGCGGGCATGCCGTTGGGCGCGATGCCTTCCACTACGATTTCGAAGAAGGCGAAACTTTCAGTGGCGCCCAAAGCGGGGAAACCCGTGACGGTCAGGGTATTGGCGCCCATCTTTACGTTGCCGTTGGCCACGGTGACCGTGGCGGGATCGGGCACTACCAGGGCTTTGGTGCCTCCGAAGCCATCCAGCAGGACGGGGATGGCGTGGACTAGGCGGATGTATTTGACCTTGGCCCCGGAGAGGTCCCCGGCTATGGACTGCATGTCGAACGTCAAGGTGGCGGACGCGCCGTTGATGATGGCCGGCCCCAGGGGTCGGATGATTACGTCGGCCGTATGGCGCGCCACCGAAGGCACCGCGCCCAGGTCGGCGACCTTGCCGTCGGAGTTGAATATCCCGGCCTCCGGCCAGCCCGCGTTCATGACGTACTTCTTCACCACCGGATCGTCCCAGTCGGGGGATAGGAAGTCCGGGCTGGCGGGATCGACGGACTTGAATTTGATCTCGTACCAACGCACGTTGGCCGCGGCGGAGAAGGGATCGGTCCCGGCCCCGCCGATGAGGCCGCCGGGAAGGTTGGCGCCGTTGATCGTCTGCGGCATGGGCAAAGGCCCGGTGGACATGGGCAGGACGATGTCGACGGTGAAATTCTCCTGCACCACGGTGCCCATTGCGTTCATGATGCGCACCGAGCGGTAGAACTTTACGGTGGTATCCTTGACCACCTGTTGCTTGGTGCCATCATCGTATTTCTGGGCCTGTACTTTCTGGCTGTCCAGCTTGGGCGGCTCGGTCTGGGCCGCGTAGAGGCAGTTATGCATGCGGAACTGGAAGAAGGGATCCAGGATGTGGAAGGGATTGGGGAAGCTGGCGCTTTGGGAGTAGTACTCGTTGGGGGTGGCGAAGATATTGTTGAAGACCAGATGCTGGGCGCCGGGCCGGTAACCGCCGGCGAAGTTGGTGAAGTTGTGCCAGAAGGTATTGTTGTAGATGGCCAGGGGAGTCAGCATCACGTCCTTGAACAGAAAGCCCCCGCCGGGCTGATGCTCGCCGTCTCCCAAGGCCTTTACGGCCGCGGCGGCCGCGGCGCTGGCATGATGGTTCTCGTAAACCAGGTTGTAGCGCGCCGTGGATCCCAGGTCCCAGGCGGATTCGAAGAAGAAAGCCCACACGTTATGATGGATGCGGTTCTTCTCGAACATGTGGTTGCCGGTGCGCCCGAACCCGGAAAGCGGAACGATGTTGAACTTCTCCAGATCGGCGGGGTTGAAATTGGCGAACACGCCGCCCTGGTTGCGATCCTTCACCGAGATACCGAAGAAAGCGTTGGCGATATCGCAATTGCGTACGGTCACCGTACCGGAGAGGTAGATGACGATACCGGCATTGCCGTGGAAGAGGGGATAGAGGCGGCCGTTGCAACTGATGCCATCGCCCCAGATATTGGGCCAGGAAAAGGGGGCTGCGCCCACGGCGTCCACGCCCAGGCCGTCGACGATTACGTTATGCGCACCCAAGATGCGCAAGGCGCCGTTCTGATCGAAATCGATCTTCCCCGCGCTCAACGCGTCCTGGCAGGACTTGGGATTCTGATGGACCACATCCTTGTTGGTGATGGTGGGCTTCTTGACGGCGGAGGGATTGCTCGCGCGCAGGGTCATACCGCTATGGGTGCTGTCGATGGTCACCTGTTCGGCATAGACGGCCTGATCGAGGACCTCCACGATATCGCCCTTGCCGGCGCGATCCACGGCGGCCTGGATGGTGGTGAAGGCTCCGCGGCCGTCCTTGGAAACCGTGAAGGTCGCGGCCTGCGCGCAACCCAATGCCAGGCCCAAAATGGCCGCTGCGATTCTATTCAACATGCTATCCCCTCCGCTCCCACGCGGTATTCATAAAGACCTATCCGGCACAACCCCGGAGCCCAAACCCCTAAGGCGCATCCAAGGCTAACGCGCGGTCGCGGAGGCGGGACGCGCCGGCCATGCGCGACCGTCGGCGGCGAAATGGTCGCCGGCCCCATTCGGTAACCAGGAGAAAAGCATCCTTCCCGGGCTTATCATGCGCGGGGAGCGGGCCGGAGCGCGCATGGGCGCCAGGCCCACGGGGACCACGTTCCCCTTCATGTCTTCCAGCACGTTGGCGAATTGGCCGGTGATGGCGGCGAAGCCCAGCAGTCCCAGCGATTGCTTGTAGTAGTAGTCGATTTCACCCAGTTGCGTGGAGCCGAAGGCATCGGTAATGCCGTCGCCGACCAGGCGGAGGATCAGGTCGCGGCCGAGAACCTTGGACGCATAGGTCTTATCCCCGGATGCCAGCACGGCGGTGGCCCACATGGCCATATGATCCAAGGCCGAGGTATTGGCGATGAGTCCGCCATCGGCCTTGTACAAGCCCATCTGGTTGAGTACGAAACGGCTGTCGGCGTTGGCGTATTCGGTGAGGCTGTTGCGCGAGTTCTTGCAGTATTCGATGGCGGTCGCATCGCCGAACCAGAGCGCGTCCAGTCCAATGCGGTAAGGCGCGCGGATGCCGTCGTCCAGCATATCGTTGCCCTTGGGCCCTTTGTTGCCGTCCTTGGTGATCCAATCCGGCGCTTGGCCCTTCTGCCACTGGCCGGAGCATTTCTTCATGACCGCATAGCAATTGGCGATCACGGGCGCGAAGTTCACCTCGCTCTGATAGGCATCGAACACCTTGAGGTTGGCGGTGGCGAAATAGCTGGGGTTAAGGTTGTTCAGGCCGTCCCCGCCCCAATTGTCCCCGGGTAACAGGAAGTCCTGGCTCGTCATATGGCTGCGGATGGAACGGATGACGTCCATGGCGCGGGAGTGGTAGTCCACGCCGCCCTTGGAATAGGCTTGCCACAGTTTCTTCTTCTGCAATTCGTCGGCGAAGACGAGGGCCATGCCCACATCCAGATCCGCGTCGGTGGCGGCGCCCTGCTGCATGGAAGGCCAGTTCCAGATGAAGTAGGATTTGCGATCGTCCCGCCACAGGAATTGGTTGGCCGCTTCGAAGATGCGGTTGAAGGTGGCCTGGTCGTTCATGATCACGGCCAGCAGCATCCCGTATCCTTGGCCCTCCGAAACGGCTTCGTTGGTCCCAACCACTTGGCCGTTCTCCTTGCGCCGGTGCGAGACCAGACCGTTGGCAAGGATGAAGGTGGACTTGTAATAGCCCCAACCCTTCTTCATGGCCCCCGTTAGGAAAGCGGGATCGTCCTTGAGCCCCGCCGTCAGGGAGGCGGCATAATAGCCGGTGTAATCATATTTGGCGGGCCGCACGTAGCCCATGTTCCATTGGGCCTGCGCTCCGGCGCAAAACCCCAAAACCGCCAGGCCGGCGGCCGCAATCATCTTCATATCCGCACCGGTTTCCTTTTTTTACCCCTCATCTTGGTAGGCAACGGCGGCGGCCCGGTTCAGGTACGGTACGGTGAACCGCTCCGACCGGATCCGGCACTAAGCGATGGGAACCAGGGCTCCCGCCGCGGCAGGCGGCAGGCGGGCCGTCACTTCAAACGGGGAAAAGAAAATGGGATCACGCAAGTTGAGAGCATGGTTGTTGGGCGCCGCCGCGGTGTCCATGTCCGCCGGCGCTGCGCGCGCGCAGGACGCCTTGATGGATGATTTCGAAGGCGGCAGCAACCAGAACAAGTTCATGTCCTACTGGTACTACTACAACGACGCGGCCAACCAGGGCACTTCCAAGGTGAACAGCTCGAAACCCGGCACCGGCGTGGAACTGCTTTTTGATCCCTCGGTCTCCATCGGCGTGGACGAGAGCGGCGGTAAGGCCGCCAAAATCGATTACGAAATGGGACCGACCCCGCTTTCCTGCGGCGGCACCTGCACTTTCGGCCAGTTCATCGGGTTCGGCACCGACTTCACGCCTTCCAAGAAGGCGCTCGACATGACCGGGGCCACCAAGATCACCTATAAGGCCAAGGCCGCCGCGCCTACCGTGGCCGTGGTCCAGGTGGCCATCACCAGCGTCACCACCCAAACCGGCGATCAGCAGTTCGCCGTGCATGAAGTGACCCACAACATCGGCACCTCGTGGAAGACATATGAGGTGGCTCTCTCCGAGACCGCCCTCAAGGATGCCCTGAAGCAGCCGAGTTGGGCAAAGCCCGCGGTGCCTTTCAATCCCAAGGAATGCGAGAAGATCTCCTGGAAGATCTCCATGGATGCGGCCACCAATCCCCTCAAGGGCATCATCCTCATCGACAGTGTCATGGTAAAGAGCTACGTGTGGCCCAACCCCTACGCTTGCATGAGCTGCGTGGGCCTGGTAGGCGCCGGCACCGGCGGCCTGCTCTCCGATTTCGAGACCGTCCCCAAGCACCAGAACAAGGCGGGCTTCTACTGGTACGCCTACAATGACGCCGATGGCCGCACCGTGGCATCGCAAGCCGATTACTCCGAGATTTTCGGGGGCGTAACCCCGAATCCCCTCCTGCCCACCAAGCCGGACATCACCATCGCCGGTCTCAAGGGCGTTGGCGGCGGCGACGCGGCCGGAATCGAATTCACCCTCGGGCCCTCATGGCTGCAGGGGACCAACACCATCCGGCCTTTCGTCGGCGTCGGCACGCGCCTTTCCGATGAACTTAACGTATCCCACCTCAACGCCACCGGATCGACCGGGCTCTCCTTCGACTACAAGACCACAGGCACCGATATCGATTACCTGACCCTCGAGGTCAAGGATGAGCGCAACCTGGGCGCCGGCATCGTGCACTTCACCTTGCTGCCTTCGACCAAGGGCGAATGGAAGAGCGCCACGGTTCCCTGGGCCTCCCTGCAATTGCCGGATTACGACGAGGTCAAGCTCCTCGCCGACAAGACCCTGCACATCAAATCCCTCGAGCAAATCCAATGGAAGTTCCAGGGCTCGCCCAAGAAGACCGGCGCGTTCTACGTGGACAACGTGAAGATCGTCGGCATGGCCGCCGTCGACACCAGCAAGGTGGGCATCCAGGCCCGCGCGAAGTCCCGCAGCCGCGGCCTCACCGCCTTTGCCGACGCACGCGGGTTGCAGGTAGCCTACGCCTTCCCGGCCGGCCGTACCATCGGCTCGGTGGAGCTGCTCGACTCCCGCGGTCAAGTGGCCGCGCGCATGCCTTTCGACGTGCAGGGCGGCGCCCGTAGCCTGGTCATGCCGGTAACCGGCATTTCCCGCGGCGTGCATTTCCTCCGCATCAAGGCCGACAACGCGGGCCGCGCCGTCGAGGCGTTGGGCCGCGTGACCGTACTCAACTAAGCCGGAACGAAGCATGAAAAAGGCCCCCATCCCCTCTGCGGGGCCTTCGACCTCGCCCGTTGTCCCGATCCCCACCAGGGAAAGCGCGGCGGGGTCTTCTTTTAGGGGCTCCGCGGGGTCTTCTTTTATCGGCCCCGCGGGGTCGCAACTACACGAAACCAACGAGAGACCCATGACGATACGCCCCCGAGCCTTCGCCGCCATCTTGTCTACGGCCATCGCCTTCGCCGCCTCCGCCACCCGGGCCCAGGACTGGGGAGCGATGCAGAACCTTTTGCTCAAGTTCTACGGGTACCAACGCGCGGGCGACAAGACCATAGATACGCATAACCCCTTCTACAAGACTTCCCCCTATCCGCATTCCCAGGACAACCAAGGCGGGAAGGATTTGGGTGGTGGTTGGTACGATGCCGGCGATTTCGTGAAGTTCGGATTGCCCTTGGGCTATTCGGTATACACCCTGTTGAAAGGCTATGATGTATTCCCCAAGGCCTATGACGATCTCGATTCCTGGGATTACAAGGGCGCCAAGGACGGCATCCCGGACTTGCTGGGGGAGACCAAGCTGGCCTCGGACTTCCTCATCAAGGCGGTCATATCCGAAGCCTCGGTGGTGACCGACGTGGGAAATGCCAATCAGGACCACCAGCAATTGAGCGAAAGCGGCTACGCCAATTCCCAACGCACCAGTCCGCGCACCGCCACCGTAAGCACCGGCGCGGACGTCGCCGGCCTGTACGCGGCTTCCCTGGCGCTGATGGCCAAGCTGTACAAGCCTTACGATTCCGCTTACGCGGCTCTCTGCCTCGCAAAGGCCCGCGAAGCCTTCAAGTTCGGCCTGCTGCATCCCTCCCTTTCCCAACAGCAGGGGAACGCCTCGTACTATTCGACCAAGACCTATGTGGACAAGATGGCTTGCGGTGCGGTGGAGTTGTACCGGGCCACCGGCGAAGCCGATTACCTGACCCAGGCGCAATCCTTCCAATCCAAGGTGGCCTCGCATTTCTTCGTGCTCGGCTACGCCAATACCGGCGATCTCTCGGCCTTCGAGCTTGCCCGGCTGGGCTTCGATACCTACCAATCGGTTTGGATGACCGATGTGGATCTTTCCCTCAGCCGCGTCATCGCTTCGGCTTCGGCCCCGGAGCTGATCAAGGGGGCTTTCATCCGTTCCGATTGGGGTAATGCGGGCCATGCCGCCGCGGCCGCGTTCTCGGCAGGGTTGGCCTTCCAGATCACGGGGCAGAACGCCTACCGCGATTTCGCCATCAGCCAGATGAAATGGGTGGCAGGCATCGCGCCTTCCAAGCAGTCCTATATCGTCGGCTACGGCAACGGTCCCTCCAACCCGCATCACCGCAACGACGTGGCCATGAGCGGCGTGACCCGGCTGAAGGGCGGCATCGTCTCCGGGCCCACGCCCGTGGGCGCCTTCAACGATACCAAGCCGGACGCAT
Organism: Fibrobacterota bacterium; assembly: GCA_023249635.1. Lineage (GTDB taxonomy): Bacteria > Fibrobacterota > Fibrobacteria > UBA11236 > UBA11236 > Chersky-265. Next base: position 11,116 of record JAHFCH010000026.1, on the reverse strand, counting down.
CGGCCTGGAGTTTCAACGGGGCGGATGCCAGCAACTACAAAAATACCGAAGTGGCCTTGGACTACAACGCCGCCGCCGTCGGCGCCTGCGCCTTCATCCGCGATTACCTCAATCCCCCCGCGGGCCTGGTCCGCATCGCCGTCGGAGTCAAGGCCACGCCGGATGCGGTGGATTTCAATTCCCAAACGACGACGATCAGCTTTGAACTGGAAACCGCGTCGGCCTGGAAGCTGCTGCTGACCGGTCGCAACAGCAAGGCCAAGAAGGCTTTTACGGGAACCGGGACCGCCGGCTCCGCCAAATGGGCCGGTGAAGCCGACGAAGGATCCTTCCTGGCAGGAGAAACCGTTGACCTGGTGCTGGAAAGCCCGGCAGCGCCCAGCTACCATCTGAGCCGGACCAAAGGGAGCCTGTTCATTACCGCCCTCAAGCAGGAGCCTTTCCGCGCCGAAGACATCGTCATCGATGATTTCGATGACGGGGATTCCCTCAACGCATTGAAAGGGAGCTGGTCCGTGTTCACGGACAAAGCGCTCAAGGGAACCTCGTACGCCAACCCCGCGGGATTCGGCCCAACCATCTTCGCCGTCGGCGACGATAAGACCAAGGACATATCCGTGCGCCTGGTAGGCGCGGCCGGGGCGCCCAAGCCCATGGCCGGCATCCGCACCCAGTTCAACGCGGCGGGCACGGCCGTGGGCATCGGGCCCGCCAAGAGCGTGGTCTTCGACGCCAAATCGGCCAAAGGCAGCAGCTTCTGGGTCGAGCTGGAACAGCCGGATATCGCGGAGCCGGCCTATCCGGGATTCCAGGTCGCGGTAGGCAACGATCTATGGAACCGCATCCGTATCCCGCTCTCCGCTTTCGCCCAACCGGCATGGAAGACCCAGGCCCATAGCCTCAATCCCAACTCCGTCACCGCGTTGCGCTTCGCATTCTACGGAGAAGGCACGGTCCGATTCGATCTGGATAATGTGCGCATCGAAGGGATGAAGGTGGGACCGGCCGCCGTGAGGCCCGCGATGAGGGCCGGGCAAGGATCGATTTCCGAATTAGAGATCGGACAAGGACGGATTGGCTATCGGATTATCGGGGCTGCCACGGCGTCGCGGGTGGAGATCACGGATGTCAGCGGAAAGGTCCGCTACGCCCGTTCCCCGGCCGCTGTCGGCCCCGAGGGCCGTTTTTCGCTGGAGGATTGCAGGTTGGAACCGGGGCGTTACCTGCTCAGGCACCGGACCTCGGCTAAAGACTACACCCGGGCCTTCTGGATTTTCTGAGGGCGCTATTTTCCCAGGCGCCGCTTCAAGTCCATATTCTCGAGGATGACTCTATCCGAGCCATGCTTGACCACATCGAGCATGGCCTTGGCCAATTCCACCGAAGTGATCATCTTCCCGGGCATCAACAGCTTAAAGACGGGAAAGAGGGGAATGAGGAGCTTTTCGAAGAAGGCCGCGTTCTCCTTCTTATGCACCGGGATGATGCCGCCGGGCCGCGCGATATACAATTTCTTGAATGGCAGCCGCTTGAGGTTGTTCTCGGCCTTGCCTTTGATGCGGGCGAACAGGGTGCGGCTTTTCTCCTGGGAATCGGCGCCCATGCCGCTCAGGAACAGGAAGGCCAGCGCCGGATTGGCGGCCAGCATGGCCTGGGCCGCGGTCACCACGTAATCGTAGGTGATCCGGATGTATTCATCCTGGGGCACTTGGGTCTGGGAAATCCCCAGGCACCATAGGCAGGCATCCTGCCCGGCGAAGAGTTCCGTCAGGGCGGAATAATCGCGGTAATTCTCGTGCAGGACGATGTGGAGCTTGGGATGCCGGATGGCGGGAGGGCGACGCACCACGGCGGTGACCGTCTCGATGCCATCATCAAGAAGCGCCTGGCGCACCACTTCGGATCCCGCGAGGCCGGTTGCGCCGGTAACGATGATTTTCAAAGCCATGGGAGAAGTTTAGATTTTAACCCGCTGGTAACGTTCCTTCGGGGCCTGGGAAGGCCACAATGGAGCAGGACTGGGAAGGCGGTGGGGAAGCTGCGCGCGGAGCGCGGCGACCGGACCCGAACCGGCCCACACGGCCGGTAATCGGGCGTGTGGGGGAAGGTTATTCGTTTCCGGGGTTCTGGGCCTGGGCGCTTTGCGCGGGCTGGCTATGGTTCGCATTCGCGGCGATGCCATGCTTGCCCAGCTCCGCTGGAACCCGGGCCAAGAGGGCCAAGCCTACGAAAAAGGCCAACAGGATCAGCATCTCCCAGAGGGGGAGTTGTTGCCGTGATTTATCGGTCGTCGAGCCCATGCGTCCTCCTGTGTAACCGTCGTTGAGTAACCTAATTCAACGGGGGGTTTTGATGGGAACAAATTTTCGCCCAGGGGCGTCGTCAATGGCCCCGGTCCGGCGTAAATGTCCCCAATTGTCATTTTTCGGGGTCGTGAACCCCGGAAACCCGCTGTCCATCGGGTCAGGAAGCGTTCTCTGTCCCGGGAACGAGAAGCTCATTCCAGGGGTCATGGATTCCTCAAGAGACCGAAGATGCGTTTGCCGGTGGCGATTTGCGCGGGGCCTTCGGTCGGGGCGAACGCGATGCGCCACACGTGTACGTAAGCCCCGGTAGCCGCGGGGCCGCCTTGCAGGGATGTTCCGTTCCAGAGCAGGTACACCCTGCGGGTACCGGGCGTGTTACCTGTAGGCAGCTTGTCGAAATCCCCTGCGCCCACGTCCAGGCGCACCCGCGAGACGAACTGGCCCAGGTTGTCGTGAACGCCCATGGCCAGGGAAAAGGGATGGGTGGTTTCCAGCACGATACCTCCAGCGCGCGAGCGATCGGGCAGGCCGTCGGCGGTGGGCAAGGCGTAGGGCGCCGTCCCGATGGATGGCCCGGCCCCGGGTCCCGCGAAAACGGTCCAGGCGGGTCCCTGCATACCGGCGGGAAGGTGGGCCACGCCTCCGGGCGCGACTCCGTCGATGGTGTAGATGAGCGGAGTCCAGATGCGCAAGGGTACGCGGACGTTCGCGGGGTTCGTTTGGCTGTTGCCTAAGGCATCGGAGAGGCCCGCGGCGGGATTGATCCACACGGAATCCCCCGCGCGCGGGGTAACGGGCGCGCTACTCCCGGGGGCAACCGTCGACTTGATCAGGTATTGCCAGGCTGCTTCGCCGGGTTGCAGGGCGGAACCGGCGATGGCTTGGCCCGCATCCACGGAGAACCCATAATCCGTGCCGCCCGGGGCTTTCGCCAGGTACAGGTTCGCTCCCGGTGATCCCGGGAGGATGGGTTCGGAGAAGACCAGTTGCAGGGAATCGGGCGTTCCAGCCGTTCCCCCGCGCAGGATGGCGCGCCGAAGCACGGGGGCGACCCCGTCGCGGATGGAAAAGGTCCCGGCATGCAGCATACCGTCGCCCTCAGCCGCGGGTCGGGGGAGGGTCAGCGATTCCTTCGCGTCCCGAACGAAAACGATATTGGCCTTCAGGGCGAGGGAGAGGGTATCCCCGGCGATACGTGAGCCTGTGGCTTGCAGGCCCGAGGTCAGGACGGCGCCGGCGGATTGTTCCGCGGCGAGCTTGGGGTCGGGTTTGGCGCCGGCCGTGTCGAGCAAGAGGGCCACGGCGTCGGCGTAGCCATCGGCGTCGCCATCCAGGAAGCGGGCTTCCAGGGGATTGACCACGGCATATTTGGAGACTTCATATTCCTCCGTCAGGATGGCGCTGGGAAGCCATTCCGGTTTGACGGCGATGGCCTTGAGGGTCGCCGTCGCGCGGATAACGATGGGCCCGGCATACGCCAGGGTACCGGCCGCGCCCGGGGAGGGATCTTTTCCGTCCAAGGTGTACCAGATGGCCGCGCCGGGAGTGGCCGAGCTTAACCCGACGAGCAGGGAATCGCGGACGCTGCGTCCAGCCGGGCTCGCGACCGGCTTCTCCACTTGCGCAGGCGGGATCGCGGGGCCCTTTTTCCAATTGACCACGATCTTCTTCGCGTCCACGGCGCAGTGGACCGTATCCCAGGCGATGATATCGAAAACGTTGGTGCCTTCGCTTACGTTAAGGGGATGGGTGAAGGTGACCTTGCCGTCAGCGCCGCGGGAGAGTTCGGATTCCGGCAGGCTGGCGCCGTTGATGACGATCTCATCGATACGGCCATCATGATCGATGGCAGCGAGACCTGAGAGCGTAATCGTTCCGGTCTCCTGGCGCAAGTCATAGCGATCAACCGGGCTTGTCACCGGCGCGGTGAGCGCGAGCGAGGCCGTGTACTTGACCTTCAGAGGATCCGCCTGGGCGTCGGGGGCGTATCCGAATACGTGTACGCCTTTGTAGTACGCCGTGATATAGCGGTCTTCCAGATAGGAGAGGACCTTTTCCCCGTTCACGGTCTCGACCATTTCCGGTCCCGTATAGGCCCCGCTCTCGCCTTTGGCGAGGTCCACGCCCGGGAAATCCACGGGGTCGGCAGGACGGGCATGCGAGCGCAGGGACCAGGCATCCTTCAGGGAGGCGAAGGGGAAATCGCCCCAGCCGCCGGCGCCGGAATTGATCTGCAATTCGAAGCGCGCGCGGCCCGCCACCGGCAAGGTGGAATTGAGGGTGATGGGGAAATACCAGACTCCGTCCATTCCCGGCACCGCTTTGGGCGCGCCATAGGCGATGTCCAACTTGGAAGTCATCCCGCCCACGTCGAAGATTTGGTTGTCGAAGCCTTTGGCCACCAACGCCCCGGCCGTGGCGGCGTCCGCGGAGAAGTAGAAGCGCAACTCGAGACCGGTATAGGGCTGCCCTTCGTTGTTGGTGACATCGATGTAGAAGTGCGCGCTCTTGCCCGAGGAGGCTTTGTTGGTGGGTTTGATGCGCACGGTATAATCCACCAGCACCTGGCTGGTGCCGAAGCTGTACAGTTTGCCCCCGTTGTCGTCCAGGGTCGCGCCCGAGCGCACCTGGAACCAGTACTGGGTGGCGGCTTCCAGTTCTTCCAAGGTCACGCGGTGGAAGTAGGCGGGCAGACCGGCATCGTCAGGGCTTTTCGAGGTCCCCAGGGTCTTGGTCTTTCCGTAATCCACCTGGCTCGAGTAGAGGCCGTTGCGGGTCCACCAGGTGACCAAGGCGGATTCATGGGTTTCGTTGCAGACGCGCACGCCGCTGATCACGGCCGCCGCGGACGCCTTGGTGGTGAACTTGTAGTACTCGCCGCCGTTCTTATCGGAAGCCACGTTGCGGCGCACGTCCATGCCCTCCAGCCAGAACCAGTAGCTCGTATTGGGCTGCAAGCCTTTGATCTCCACTTGCTTGTTGCGCGCGAGATCGGCGGCCGGGATGGCCTGCAGCAGCTTGCCTCCGGGCCCGTCCAGCAGGAACAGGGTATCCCGGGAGAGCTCATCCGTGGTCCAGGTGACCAGGGCGGATTTTTCTTCGGGGAATACGTTCACGGTGCGGAAGCGCGGCCCTTGCTTGTCTTCGGGGAGATCCATGGCCAGCATCTGGGCCGGGATCAGCAATTGCGCGGAGAAATCGATGCAGGTTTCCGTATTAGTGTACTTCTCCCAATCATCGATCAGGGTTTCTCCCGGTTTGCAGCCGCCCATCAATGCGCCCTTGGGGCTCTTGTAGGCGTAGGGGAGTCCCCCGGCATTGTATCCCTCGGGGTTGGCGGCGCGGTTATGCGGATGCTGCAGGTTCTTCTCGCCCGCCCCCATGATGAAGCTGATGTCCCAGGGATTCATCCCCAGGTTGTAATTCAGGTTGTCCATGCCGATGTCGTAATAAGCCCGGTCCGCGGTGAGATCCCAGTACATGAAAAGCTCGCTGACGATGCCCATGTTATAGCGGTTGAAGCCCCATTCGACCGAGGTGAAAACGCCGTGGTAGGGTTCATCGGCGTGGATGCCCGGCGCGGGGGCGCCGCTCCCGTTCGATCCGATGCGGATGCTGTTATAGAGCGCGGCGATACAATCCCGCTTTAGCGAATCCGCGACGGCGGGGGTCAGCCCATAGGCTGCGGCCGTAGCCGGGGTTCCGGCGATCAATTTCGGCAGGCCATACAGGACGAAGGCGTGGACGTTCTCGTAATCCGTGGTCCAGCCGCCATGGTGGAACGGGGAGTTGGCCAGGATGCCGGTGGGGAATTCCCCTTGGTTGAATACCGCCGTCCCGTTCCTGCCCAGCGCGGGATTATCCAGCAAATCGAAACGGTACTTGGGATCCTTGGAAGCGAACCACAACGCCAGGGCCGCCAGGCCTTCATCATCTTTGCTCTGGCCCCCGCCGGGGTAGCAGCAGGGCATGATGGTGGTGGTGCCGCGTTTGGCCACGACGATCTTGGCGTAGATGTCTTCGGCCGCCAGCAGGCATTCCTTGGCATAGGCGGGATCGAACGGCTCCCACCCCCATGCGAAGAACGCCAAGGTGGCCGCGAACATGCCGGCCACGTTGGAGCCGATCCCGGCGGTGACGGGCCGCGCGGGACCGCCTTTGGATGTGGGTTGTACATCTTGATGTTCCGGCACATCCCAGTAGGAATGATCCATGCCGGGGCCCATGCCCACGCTGTGGTACATGTCTCCCTTGGCCAGCAGCCCGTTGGCAACGGAGGCCCGGTAGAGGTTGAGGATATAGTCTGCGCCCACCTTGGCTTCGAACAGCACGTCGGGAATGCCGTCGGTGCCGAACGGCAGGGTATCGTTATAGGACGCGCCGTAGAAGTCTTCTCCTTTTTGCGGCCAGAAGGCATAGGTCATGGCCAGGGTAACGGCCGCGTAGGCCACCGTCTCGCTGTACTTGCCGTGATCGCCGCAATCATGCCAGCCCCCGGCCAGCTTGCCGGCGAAGGCCGCGCCCAGGGCGTCTCCGTCCTTGAGATGGCAATCCTTGTGGATCCAGCTATGCGTCGCCCCGCAGCGGTTGGAACCGAAGAATTTCAGCGAGGTCTCGAATACCTCGTTGTAGATCTTGGCATCCAGGCGGAAGGCCGCCGAGGTATCCTTGCCGCAGGCAAGACGGTAGCGACCGGGAGCCTGGAAGGCCGAGAAGTCCCCGCGGAAAAGATTTTCCGACCGCGCCGGGCGCGACAGGTTATAGAGATCGGTGATGGAATTGTAGGCACCGCGGATGGTCATCGCTCCGCCGCTATATGGGCCCAGGGATTTGAGGGTGCCGGTGAAAAGCACGCGGCGGGTGGCATCGTCCACGACGGTGAAGGCGGAGCCGGCCGGGTTCGCGAAGAAGGCGGCTTTGTCCGGATCCTGGGGCAGGTAGCCCGCCTGGTTGAGCCGGATGGCCCGGACCTGGAGGTTCAGGGAATCGCTTTGCCGCCGCGAGCAGGTCGCGCAGGTCTTGTCCACCGCCACTTGGGCCGGGGCCGGCACCGGCGCTGCCGCCCATACCGCCAGGGCCAAAAACAATTGCCCTCTCCGAATCCATGCTGTCGAATCGTATCCGGATCGCGTATTCGCCATCGGCCCCTACCATTATGGCGCAGGATCGCTCCCGCGCCTTTCTCCCCCCTCCGACTTAGTGGATGGGGAAGGGCCGCGCGTTCAACGCGCTATTTCAGGCTGATCGAGACCACTGATCGCGGCGGTAGCGTGATTTTCCGGGAATCGGAGAGGATGATGGCTTCACCTTGCCCCGGACCGGTTTTGGCATTGGTCTTATCCAACTTCCGCAAAATCCCCGAACCCTTCCAACCGGGTACCACCAAGGTTACCGAGGCTTCCGTCTCCGGGTGTTTGTTGATCAGCAGGGCGGCCTTGCTGCCGTCCGGGTGTTCCGCGAGATAGCAGGTCACATCGTTTTCCGCATCGGCATCAGCTGTGCCGACTTTGCATTCCACGAGTTTGCCGCGCAGGGCCTCTGATGCCATTTTGAAGCCATGGTATGAAGGCCGCGGAACCAGATCGCCGTCCGCCGCACCGGTCCGCGAAAGGTACCCGTAATCGCCGCCTTGCTCGGTCACGTTGTTGTGGATGTCCCAATAGTCGGCATGTTCTATGTTGTGCCGGGCCAGCATGCCCAGATAATCGGCCGCGAAAATGCCGTTCACGATTCCCAAGGTCTGCGGACCCGGTTTGAAATCGACGGAGTTCCATTCCGTAAGCCAGATGGCGTAATCCCGGCCAGGCTTACCGTATTCCTTCAGCTGCCTTTTGACCCCGGGGATGATCTCGTCCAGGCTCTGGGGCGCGGCCAGCAGGGCCTGATCGTTTTCCTCGCCGCTATGCTGGGGATAATGGTGGATGATCACCGCATCGGCCAGCTCCTTGGCGGCCTGCATGACTTGCTTGTTCCATTCCCCTTGGAGCACGAAGATCACCGCTACCTGGATGGAAGGATCGACCGCCTTCATGGCCTTGATGAAATCGGCGGCGCGCTTACCGTAGTCGGCGCCGTCGGTATGTTGGGGATGCCAATCGCCGTACAGCTCATTGCCGATTTCCCACAGCTTGACCCCGGCCTTGCGGGTAACGTTCACGTAACGTACCCAGTCGGCCGCCTCCTGCGGGGTGCCCTTGCCGAAATTCACGGTGAACATGCCCTCGTTGCCCGTGGCTTTGAGCCAAGCGAGGAACTCGTCGGTATCCACCATGCCGTCCTTCTTGTCCAGCACCTGCTTCCAATGATCGTCGTCGGCGCGCAGTCCGCCGGGATAGCGTACCACGCGATGGTTCACGGCTTTCACGTAGTCCACGGTCTTGCCGTCCAACAAATCGCCGTCCCACAAGGCGGCATTGATCCCGAAAATCCCGTCGTGGATGGAGGCGGAGAGGACCTTGGCGGGATCCCCGGTGATTTTGAACTCGCGCTTGGCCACCAGCTTCTGCTTGGGGGCTTCCCGCAGGTTGGTCAGGTATACATCGTCGACCCGGAAGGCGCCGCTGGTGCCGTCCCCGGCGGGCTTGAAGTCGAGCACGCGGATTTCACCCAGATCGAATTTCCCGTTCTGGACGGCGTCCGGCGGCTGGTAGTAGGGGAACTTGATGAAGGATCGGAAGGGGAGAACGATATCGTTCCAGCCGTGGACGGCTCCTGTATTGGCGACGAATACCTCATTGCCGGCGTCATGCACTTGGATGGTCACGCCTTGGAAGGCCTTGCCGGTATACAGGCGGAAATGCAGCCCGTAATGATGGGTCCAATCCCGCAGCTTGGCGGGCCCATGATTGGTGTCGTAGCGGTAGAGTACATCGCACCAATCGGCCAGATGGTAGTCTACGGAAAGGGATTTCCCCGCATGGCCCGGTAGCGCATTGACGGCGAAGGCCACTTCGGATTTGGGTCCCTTGCCGCTTTCCCAGCCTTTGTCCCCGGCTTCGAAATCATGCAAGAGCAGATCGGGTTCGCCGGAATGGAAGGCGTTCCAATATTCGTCCGGATCCACGTATCCGGGAATGTCCTCGTTGATGGTGATGTCCTTGGCGTAGAAGGCAATGGGTTGGCTGGGCGGGGTACGGTTCTCGTCCTTGTTTTCGGAGAAGCGGATCTCGTTGATCTGATCCCATTTCACCTCGGTCGCGACTTCCGTCTGCTTGCCCGCGTCCCAATAGAGCCCGTTGCCGCCGAACTTGCGCAAGGGGATCTGGTAATAGTTCCATGCCGTGTCGATGGGCCCGAAATCGGATAGCACCTGCTTGCTCTGGGCTTTGACGCCATCGGGGCGGCTGTCCAGAATGCCCAGGTAGATGCTCTTGACGCCCGGAGAAGCCTTGCCCCAGAAAGCCAATGCTCCCTTCGCGGCCCGCGGTCCCCGCAGATCGATATTCTTGCCCGCACCCAAGGCCAAGGTCACGCCCGAGTATTCGTTCGGGTCCATGTAAGAGGCCAATGCCCCGTGGGGAGCCTGGGGTCCGGGCTGCACCTTGGCCGCCGTTTTGCCGCCGTAGACATAGGTGAAGGCGCCTTCCGGCAATGCTTCACCGAATAAGGTATGCAGCACTTTGCCGTGGTTGGCCTCGACCATGGGCATGGGCACGGTTTCCTGCTTATCGTTCCAATCCTCGCTGGGCTTCTCGACGGCGGGTTCGAATACGTCACGCAATACGGCGATATCGTCGGCCCATACCCGGAAGGAGGGATTATCGCCTTTCTTGATCTCGAGCCGGAACTCGGTCACCGCGGTCCAATCGAAGGGTTGGGAAATCTCCACGCGTTTCTTGGCGTCCCAGAAGACGCCCTTGCGTCCGAACTTGGCCAGGGGTATGCTCACCAGCTTCCAATCGTTCCCGATGCCGCCGAAGTCGTTCAGGGGAATGCGCACCACGGTTTTCATGCCATCGCGATTCTCATCGTCGACCAAGGCCACCCACGCGATCTCACCCCCGCGCGCGCCCTTAATCCAGAATTGCAGGGCGCCCTTGGAATAGTATGGCGTCAAATCGTACATCAGGTTGTAAAGGCATACCGAGCCGCCGGAATAATCGTCGGCGGTCAGATCGAATTGCAGGGAGACTTCGCTTTCATGGCCCGATTCCTCGGGGATGAAAACCTTGGCGGCGTCGGGATAGGTGTATTGGTAGCCCCCGGAAACGAAATCGTCGCCAAAGAAGCGCGCGACCACGCGGGCGTCGGATTTCTTCGCGCCCTCGGTCCCGGCGGCGGCGGTTTGCAAGGGCTTGAACTGCAGTCCGCAACCCGCCAACAGGACCAGTCCGGCGCAGAGGGGAAGCGACGATTTGCGGATGCGCTGCATAACGGACATCTCCCCGGGGCTCAGAAGCGGACCGTAAGGAACAGATCGGTTTGCAATTGCGAAAAATCGGTATCCTGCGCGCCGGCGGGCTGGTCCACCTTGACCTGGCCCAGGGAGAATAGCAACTGCGCGCCCGCAGCCACCTTATAGCCCAGACCGCCTGAGGTATGGCTCTGTACCTGCTTGGCATCCGCCCCGGCCTTGGTAATCGTCGTCGCGATCTGCTGGTAGCCGGCCAACAGGCAGAACCGCTTCCAAAAGGAATACTGCGCGCCCGCATTCATGAAATCGCTGGTGACCTTGGTCGCCGCGTGCAGGGAATCCCCCGCCAATCCCGCATTGTCCGCCGTGGAGCGGATGAAGCTTCCCGAGAGCGTGAGCGGAAGGGCCAATCCCATCAGGCCGCCGGCCTCCACCTTGAGGCCGCCTCCCGCTTGGG
>JAHFCH010000209.1 GCA_023249635.1 Fibrobacterota bacterium | reverse complement strand
TCGTAGAGCACCGTATCCAGCACTTCGGTGCGGTTCTTCTGCAACTCTTGCTTGAAAAGGGCGTTGTTCTCGAAGGCGTATTTGCGGAGGATGCGTTGGCAAAAACCGTGGATGGTATGGATGGAGGCGCGATCGAATTCCAGATGCGCCCGACCGAGACGGGCGGCGGCGGCGGCGGAAAGGCCGCCTTGGGCGAGGCGGGAAGCGATGCGGGCCCGGATCTTGTCCTGTAACTCCCCTGTGGCCTTTTCGGTAAAGGTAAGCACCAATATTTCCGGTAATTCCAGATCGGGCACCTCAAGCAGCAGGCGCAGCACCAGATGCTCTATGGCATAAGTCTTGCCAGTGCCCGCCGAAGCTTCCAGCAGCCCGGACTTCTTTAGATCGAGCGCGGCGATGACGTCCGGACAGCCTTGGGAAATCCCCGCGGGGCGCGACTCAGCAGGCATTATCGCTGTCCGGTTTGAAATTGAAGAAGACTTCGAGGCGCGAGCGGATCTTGGCCTCCGCATCGGCAGGCACTTGCGGGTCCAACAATTCCTGGCTTCCCGTCACAGGGGTGGCGTTCCAGAAGGGGACCTCATCCGCGAAATCGAGCTCCTCGCGGATAGCTTGAACGTAATCGACGCCGTCCTCGAGGCGGTTGGCGGGCGCGAGAATCCGCGCGATGATGTCGAAGGGCAGCATGTCGAAGCCCGTCCCCGCCAGCATGGCCGTGGTCACTTCGCGCAGCCAGGCTTCCGCTTGGTCGCGGGACAAGGTAAATGGCGCCCAGTTGCCGCTGGTCACCTTCTCCTGCTTGGTGAACACGTAATGGATGCAGAACGGCCCGCCCCGAAGCCATTCGCCTACCTGGGAATCGGAAAGCAGGGCGGCGGCATAAAAACAGAAGGCGGGGAGAAGGGACTGGGGGCGGAAATCGCCGCTGGCGATGACCACGGTGCCGCAACGTCCGTCCTCGGGATTGCGGAACAGGCAGGGCAATTCGCCATGGAGTTCCAGGATGCGGTCGGCGGCTTCCAGCCGCACCGGCGGCAGCCTCACGGGTTGGATATCCCGCATGCGGGATAGCATTCCGAAGGCATGGCCATCACCCAGCATGATGCCGGGAAGCCGTTCCCGCGTCTTCCCCTCGGCATCCAAAGTAGCGAAGAGATCGTCGATGCCTTGCAATACGGTCTCTGCGCGGGACCATACCTGTTCCCGATCCAGCTCGCGGTAGGGGCCGGCGGGCATCTGCCCGCGCAAGGCGAGGTTAGCGTAGGCACGCTCGAACCACTCACGCGCGACCTGGCGCGAACCCTCGGGCGCAGCCAGGCGGCGATGCGCGATTTTGCGGATCAATTCCCGCTCCGTGGGCGCAGGGCAGAAAAAGGGTTCGTCTTCCTCGTCCTTGGAATCCTCTTCGGTCTCGTCGCGGATTCCCAGCCGCCGCTTGAGGGCGTACCGGGCCGGGTTCTCCAGGAACATGCGGATGTCGTCGAGTGGCAGTGCGGACAGAGGCGACGCCTCGGGCCGCGGCGGGGGAGGCGGCAACGGGAAAATCTCTCCGGGCGCCAGCGAACCGGATTCCCGCAGGCGCTCCGGAAAACCCGGCTCCGCGGCGCTGCGGCGTTCCAGCCAAGCCAGGATATGTTCCTCGCGGAAGGGATTGGGGGCCGGCTCCCAAGGCTTGCGCGGCCCGGTCGCGAACAGGGACGGATCCCGAGATAACAATGGGGCCTGCGTGATCCGGAACGGGGTCGGCGCGCCCGAGGATTCCGGCAGCACGCAGTCCTGGAGATAGTCGGCAAGCTCGTTCAGCACGGAACACATATGGAAGGTCTTGCCCTGCTGCACGTCCTTGCACACGTAGCTGAGACGCAGCCTGCCGCTCGCGCAGAGAAGGGTTTCCAGGAACAGATAGCGATTGCGGCCGGCGGGATCGATATCGCCGATCACGCGGCGGGAGCGGCGCAAATCCAGGGTGGAAGCCGAGTCCTCATCGGGAAACTCGCCTTCCCCCAGCCCCATCACGTAAATGATCTTGAAGGGCAGGGATCGCAAGGCGCCCAGGCCGGATACGTTCACGCCCCCGGACAAATGCGGTTCCCGTCCCGCCTTCAGCCCATCGAGGCGGGCCAGGATGAGATCCAAGGGTACCTTGAAGGTTACGCCGGCCGCGGTCTTCCCCGCCAAGGCTTCGATGCCGTCCATGGCGCGCAGTTCCGTCAGGACCCGGCGCAGTTCCGAGCGGACGTAGCCCTCCAGCGGCTGATCCTCTGGCGCATCCAGGTATTTCTCGAATACGGTTTCGCAGCGTTCCAGCCATTCGTTCCAGGGGCGTTCGCCGGCCTCGCGGAAAGGCCCCAGGTCGCGATGCAGGTTGCGTACCATGGCCAGGAATCCCGTCAGCAGTTCGCGATCGGGGCTATGCCCGTCGGCGAAAGGCACCACGCTTCCGAAGTGGCGCGCATCGTCCTCGTCGGGCGCTTCCATGACCGTACCGAGCACCAAGCGTTCCAGCCCGTGGACCCAGGTATGCAGGGTATCGGGCGCGTAACCCCGGGCGCGCTTGTCCTCGGCGTCGTAGGCATGGAAGATGTTCAGCCTCTCGGTCCAGGCGGCCCAGGCCTGCAAGCCGGCGGGATCGGCGGCGCGGCCCGCCTTGAAGCAGGGATTGGCCGCCAGGGCGAACATGTCCTTACGGCTGAAGCGGCCCATGGCGAGCGTGAATAGCTGGCGTACGGCCCGGGCGTAGTCGCTCTCCGAAGAGGCGGAGGCGTCGGAGAGGTTGAAGGGCACGTGTCCGGAATCTTCCGGGGCGCTGCGCCCGAACACGGCGGCCAGCACGTGCCGGTACTTGTCCATGTTCGGGACCAGTACCGCGATGTCGTCGGGACGCAGGGAGGTATCGCGCAGAAGCGCATCGATGATGTCCTGCAGCACCGTCTCGGCCTCGCGGTGGATTTCCGGACAGGCCAGTATCCGCAGCGAATCGTCCTGGGCCATGCGCTCGCCGTCCGGCAGGCGGCCACGGCGATGCAGCACCGAATCCTGTAGCGTACCCAGCAAGGTGCGCGTATCGGCCGCGCGGAAGTATTCCGAGAAATCGTACTGGGTCACCTGGCACCAGAGCTGGATGTTCTCCCGGCCCGGTTTGCCCCAGCGCGAGAGCAGGGGATTCTCGTTCCCCTCCAAGTGCAGTTCTTCCGCCTGGATGGATTCGTCCGGCAGGCGCAGCTTCAGCTTCTCCTCGTCACTGAGATCGCGCCAACCCAGGTATTTCTTCTGGCGGAAAAGGTTCCCTTGCTGCCGCTGGCGCTCACCCGGGGTAAGCACGTCCTCCCAGTATTCGGCGCAGGGATTGAGGGAATAGATATGGAAGCGCGCATGCCGGCCGTTGAGCGATTCCGGATCGGCGAGTCGTTGGATCAGAGATCGGTGGAAAGGCGAGATCTGCGAGAGGCCGAAGAGATGGAAGGCAGGGGCTATGCGGCCTGGATCGGCGGGCTTACGCTGCTGAGCCAGTACCATCTCGGCGTATTGCGGGAGCGTGTAGCGGTATTGCCCCGAGGCTTCTCCGATGCGGTCGCGCAGACCTCCCAAGCGGAAGAGAGCGTGGTAGATGCGTTTCTGCCAAGACTCCGCGGCCATCAGCCGTTCCCGTTCCGACGCCGGGGTCCCCGGCCCCAGATACGCCCGGAAGCAATCCGCATCGCGCATCCACAATTCCGCCAGGCCCCGATGTCCATGCTCCTGCACGCGGCTGTACTCGTACTCGCGGAAATACCCGGCCAACTTGCGCGAGAGCTGGCACAGGCGGGGCGCATAGAGGGCATCGCTCGCGGCTCCCGCTCCCAGGTAATCCCCGGCCTCGGGCGGGGGATCATTGCGCAGGTAAGCGAGGATCAGCAATTGCAATCCCTGCTCGTCCAGCAGGCGGGCGGGCTTGCGCCCTTCCACCACGTGCTCAAGATCCAGCGATTCCAACCGCTTCCACAGCATGCGCTCGAGCTGGAGGAATTCCACGTTGGCTACGATGCCGCGCTTCTCAGCCAGCCGCAATTGCACCCAGCGTTTCATGGCCGGCGTAGGGGTGGCGATGCGCGGGGAGCGGAAGGGATCGGACCAGTCGAGATTGGCGGAAAGGCGATCCAGCAGGACGGAAGGGGAATTGCTGAAGAAAAGTTGCGCCGACATGCCGTTGCCAATGAATAATAGCTCCCCGCCCCCGTGCGACAGGGACAATTGTTGGCCCTGCAATACGGGGCGCGCGGCCCGCCGGGCCTGATCTTTGTACCTTTCCCGACTTGTCCTCCCCGGGTCCTAAAATCCGCGACTACGCGGGCCTCTTCTGTGCGGCCCTTTCTACGCTGATGTTCGAAATCCTGCTCACGCGCATCTTCAGCGTGACCATGTGGTACCACTTCGCCTTCATGGCCATCTCCATCGCCATGTTCGGCATGACCTTCGGGGCCATCCTGGTCTACCTGATGCCCGCCCGATTCACCCCGGAGCGCCGGTCCTTCCAGCTTTCCGCCGCCAGTCTTGCTTTCGGTGGCGGCGTCATCCTCGCCTTCCTAATCCATCTCGGCCTGCCTTGGATCTTCGCGCAGGGCGAGGTCATGTCCCAAGGACGCTGGCTCTTGTGCGTCGCACTGACCTTCGTGGTCACCTTGATCCCTTTCATCTTCAGCGGCATCGCCGTGACCTTGGCGTTGACGGGTTTGCCGGGCGAATCCGGGCGCCTCTATGCGGCCGATCTCGCGGGCGCGGCCCTTGGATGCCTGGCGGTGCTGGGGTTGCTTACCGTAATGGATGGCCCCTCGGCGGTCTTCGCCATCGCTGCGGCGGCGGCCTTGGCCGCGGTGTTGTTCGCGCCGACGGGAAGGATGCGGTATATCGCTTGGGCGGGCCTGCTTCTATTCACCGGCGTGGCGGCATGCGCGGCGGCGCAGGCGCGCGCCGGTCATCCCCTGATCCAGGTGCGCTGGACCAAGTCCCGTTTCGAGAGCAAGCCTTTGTTCGAGAAATGGAATTCCTTTTCGCGCCTGCATATCCACGGCGACTCCACCATGGCGGAACGGGCCTTCGGTTGGGGATTGAGCCCGGCCTACCCCGGCGGCAAGCCGGTGCGCCAGGTGGATCTGAACATCGACGCCGCCGCCGCCACGCCCTTGACGGCCTTCGACGGCGATATCGACGAATTGGAGCATCTCAAGTACGACGTGACCAACATGGCCCACGGTTTGCGCAAGAACGCGGACGTGCTGGTGGTGGGCGTGGGCGGCGGCCGCGACGTGCTGGCCGCGCTGGCATTCGGGCAACGCTCGGTAACCGGGGTGGAGCTGAACGGGGATATCCTCAAGGCCGTCAACGGGCCGTTCGGCCAGTTCACGGGGCATCTCGACCGTAACCCGCAAGTTACATTGATCAACGATGAGGCCCGCAGCTGGATAGCGCGTTCGCGCGCCCGCTTCGACATCATCCAGGTATCCCTGGTGGATACCTGGGCCGCCACTTCGGCCGGGGCCTTCGTGCTCAGCGAAAGCTCGCTTTACACGGTGGAAGCCTGGGACACCTTCCTGGAACGGCTCAAGCCCGGCGGTATCCTCACCTTTTCGCGCTGGTATTTCCGCGATCGCCCGGGCGAGATGTACCGGCTCACCTCGCTGGCCTGCGAGTCCCTGCGCCGCCGCGGAGTGGCCAGGCCGCGCGAGCACGTTATGATGGTCCGCCTGATGGGCCAGTCCGGTCAGTCGGATGCGCCGGATGGCGTCGGGACCATCCTGGTCGGCCGCGATCCGTTCTCTTCCGCCGAGGTCGCCAACCTGGACGCGCGCGCCGCGGCGCTGGGTTTCGATGTGGCCTTGGATCCGCACCATGTGCTGGATACCGTCTTCGCTTCGCTTTCCGCCGAGTCCGGGTATCGGGAGTTCCTCCGGAGTTACCCCTTGGACCTTTCCGCCCCCACCGACAACAAGCCCTTCTTCTTCCATATGCTGCGCATCAGCAAAGCGCTGGATCGGGATTTGTGGAAGCAGGGGGCAATGAGCGTGAACCTCAAGGCCGTGGCCGTCTTGGCGGTGCTGCTGGCCTTGGTTACCATGCTCACCGGGCTCACCATCGTGGTGCCCCTCCGCCTGGCTTCGGGCAAACCGCCCGCGGGATCGGCCCCGCTTTTCGCATACTTCACCGCCATCGGGCTGGGATTCATGTTGCTGGAGATCGCGCAAATGCAAAGGCTCAACCTTTTCCTGGGGCATCCCACCTACGCGCTCTCGACGGTGCTGTTCACGTTGCTGCTTGCCAGCGGGGCTGGGAGCTGGCTCACGTCCATCCCGGCCGTCGCGCGGCGTGGCCTGATCTGCCTGATCAGCCTGCTGGGCGTCCTGGCGTTGACGGGAATCCTCACCCATCCGATCATAGCCGCTCTGCAAAGCCGGTCCACGCCGGCGCGCGTCGGCGCGGCCATGGCCTTGCTCGCGCCCATGGGCCTGTTCCTGGGTATGGCTTTTCCGCTGGGACTCAAGGCCGCGCGTGGCCGAGCTCCCGGCCTCTCGCCATGGCTGTGGGGCGTCAACGGAGCGGCTTCGGTATGCGCCAGCGTGCTGGCGGTCGTCCTCTCGATGTCGTTCGGGATTTCCGCGACCTACTGGATAGGCGCGGCCTGCTATTGCGCGGCCGCCCTGGCTTTCCGCCGCGCCCTGCCCAGCGCATCGTAACCGCTCCGCGCCGGCTCCGCCCTCACCGATGACCCATTCTCCGACCCGTTCGGCGACGCGAACGCAACCGCCAAGCCCGCTTCCGGATCCCAGCCGTCTTCACCGCCTACCGTGGCCAAGGGCCGGGAGTAGCGGGCCGCTTCCTGAGTGGTGAGCTGCCGCGAGAAGGCTGCCCGGCCGCTTGTCATCGCCGGCCGGCCCGCCGCATCCCGGCTACCGTATTCCGCGAACTCGGGTCGCGCACCCGCCACCGAGGCCACCTGCCAACCGGCGGCGGGGATATGGCTCCCCAGCGTGCAGTCGATGTAGTACACCTGTCCGGAAGGGAAGGATCCGTTCCCGTCCCGGGCCAGGAAGCTGCGGACCGTACCGGCCGCGGCCGATAGCGTGCATCCCGCAAAGACGTATCCCGGATCGCCTTTCCCGTTGCGGGCCTGGACGATGTAGCCGTCGGCATTGGAATACAGGACGCAAGCGCGGAAGAACGCCGCGCCCGTGCCCCACACGTAGTCAACGGCGCCTTCGACCCGCGTATCCGCCAGGTAGATGCGGCCTTCCAGCAGCATGGTGTCCTGGAAACTGCGGAGCAGGCAATGGCGGACGCTGCAACGTTGCCCCCGCAGGAAAAGGGCTTCGGCCTGGCTTCCGCCGCGGGGCGTGTCGTTGACGAAGGTGAGGTCCCGGACGACGATATCGTCCCCGAAAAGGCGCGCAAGCGCCCGCGCCCGGGTCCCGGGATTGAAGGCGTCGTTGTTCGCGTAACGAATTACGCAGGCATCGCGCGATGCGCCCGCCAGGGTCACCCGGTTCTTTCCGTCCAAGCGCGGCGTCTCGCGGTAGATCCCGGAACGGATCTCCAGGGTAACCGGATTGTTACCCAGGGGAAGGAAATCCAGTCCGCCTTGCAGCGTGCAGAAATCCCCCGCGCCCTGGGCCGAAACGGAGTATGCGGTTCTGCCCTTCACGGGATCGGCCGCGGTGGTGAATCCCCAAGCCCCTGCAGTGACGGCGGGAAGTGGGGTCCCGGACGCGTCCCGGAACGTTCCCGCATCCAACTCCACCTGGTACGTGGCTCCGGCGCGCAGGATTCCCGCCGGCAAACGGAAATAGGCTTCGCGGTCGGCGAGTATCAGGGGGCGGAATCCCAGCGAATCGCCGCCGATACGGGCGCGGAAAGGCGCGGGTGAAGGCGCGGTGGAGGAGGGAGGGAGCGTGGCGAAGTCCAGGCTATAGACCACGGACCCGTTGGCTGCGCGTACGCGCAGGAAGCCACTGCGGGCCGCGAGAGGATCCGTCTGAAAAGCGATGCGCAAAGGGGTATCCCTGGGAACCATGGATCCATCGGGCGGGAAGAGGCTAAGGCCGTAGGGCGGAGCCGCCCGCAGGTAAAGCGCCGGTAAAAAAGCGCAAAACGCGATGCGTATATGGATGCGCATGGAATCTCCGCATCCGCCTGAGCCCCTCACCAATATACCGCGCAATGTCCGCCGCGTGGGGACTTTAGCGGCCGGCCGCGCAGGATTGTAAGTTATTGCGGCAACCCGTCGGTTAATCCCATACGGCGGTATCCCGGAGGCACGAATGGCCGATACAATCCTTCCCAACCGTTTTCGCCCGTTTATCCCTATCGCCGCCGTCTTGGCGCTCACCCTGCTTCCGGCGATGGCCGCCACCGAAGCCTCCAATTCCGCCGCGGCGGTCGCAGCCAAAGCCATCGCCCCGCGCCCCGGTGCTACCGCTCCGGAGTTCACCCTGCCCGATGCCGCAGGCAAGCAGGTTTCCCTAGCCGATTACCGCGGTAAATGGGTGGTGCTGGAATGGGTGAACTACGACTGCCCCTTCGTGCGCAAGCATTACGGCTCCGGCAACATGCAGAAGCTGCAGGCCTTAGCCCGCGGCAAGGGCGTAGTCTGGTTGTCGATCAACTCCTCCGCGCCAGGCAAGCAAGGGCACTTCGAAGGCGTGGAGCTGACCCAGCGCATGGCTGACGTGAAGGCCCAGCCCGATGCTTACCTGCAGGATCCTGAGGGCAAGGTGGGCAAGACCTACGCGGCCAAGACCACTCCGAGCATGTTCGTGATCAATCCCGGGGGTACCGTGGTCTACGCGGGAGCCATCGATGACAAGCCCTCCACCGATCAGGCGGACGTCCCCAAGGCGAAGAACTACGTACGGACGGCGTTGGATGAGGCGATGGCGGGAAAGCCGGTACAGACGGCGGCGACGCAGTCGTACGGGTGCGGGGTCAAATACAAGGACTAAGAGTAAGAAGGTTTAAGGTGTAAGGTTTAAGGGAAGAAAGAGACCTACGCGGGGATCCAACCCACCTTAAACCTTAAACCTTACCCCTCTGCGCCAACTATGTTCCTCACTCCACCGAGTACCGTAGCTCCAACATCCCCTTCGACATCCCCGCGGGCAGAATCCGAGTCACGTCTCCAAGGTTCCGTTCGGCCCCGGACCGGCGCCCTTCCCAGACTTTCTTCCCGGCCCCATCATAGGCCTGCACTCCCGCCATGCCGGCGGGCAAGGTAACTTCGGTGGTACCCAGGTTGGCGACCTTGGGCCGCAGGGCCGCGGTCCGCTTCAGTTTTTCGGCCGCCGGGCGTATCTCTACCGTGCTGCAGGAGCCGGTATAGCTCACTTTGTAGATGCGCGTGGTGGTCGAGGCGTTGAAGCCGATGCCGTCGCCGTGGCTCAGGTAGAATGCCCCATCGGGCCCTTGGGTCGCGCGCAGGACATCCACCGCGAAGTCGGAACCGGTGAACAGGTTCTCGGTCTTGGTCACCTTTCCCGCATCATCCAGGGTCGCGACGCGAACCGGCGAAGTCCCATAACCCGAGACGAGCATTTTGCCCTTCAGGTAAGGCGGCCATTTGACCTTGGAGTTGAGCATGGGATCGTAATCGACGAAGCCCCAGGTGACCCCGTGGCATTGGATGGGCAGGGCGGTGAGGCCGTGCTTGACCGAGTAGAGCGAGCCTACCGCGGGAGGCAGGGTCTTGGCGCCGGTGTTCCACTTGGAATCGTTGGTGTAGGAGTCGGGATTCTTGGCGGCGTCGGCGCGGCCGGTCCAGAAGGCGGGTATGTAAAGCTGATTGTTGCCGATGAGGAACGGCCAACCGAAATTCCCGGGCTTGGTCACCAGGTTGATCTCGTCGTCGCCCTGTTCCGGGTTGTCGCCGTTGGCCTCCCCGATGGCCACCCAGGGCTTATCGGGATGTACCGAGATGGTGAAAGGATTGCGATGGCCCATGGAGTAGATCTCCGGCTTGACCTTGTCCTTCTCCGCGCTGGCCCACGTATCCTTCAGGTTACCTGCGGGGATCTCGTAAGTGGTGCCCACGCCGATGGCCGGGGTCTGGGTATCCGGGAAGTTGATGGGCTTGATGCGCAGGATCTTGCCGCGGGTATCGTTGGTATTGGATGAGGTATTGCGCGGGTCCCCGTTGATGATGCTCTCGTCGAAGGCGCGGGCGATGCCGGTGCCGGTATAGTTGTAGTTGATGTTGTCGCCCGTGCTCAGGTAGAGCAGGCCGTCCTTGGACATTTTCAGGTCGCCGCCGAAATGGCAGCATTGCGCGAAGATTTTATGCTCGAAGATGGGCTTCTCCGAGGCCGCGTCGATTTCGGTGTTGTTGTTCTTCAGGGTGAAGCGGGACAGCCGCACGGTGGGGCCGAGGTTTCCCTTGCTGTAGGTGCCTTTGGCGGCGAACACGGTGTACCACATGTACATCCAATGCGTGGACGGGAAGTTGTTGTCGAAGGCCAGGCCTTCCAGCCCGTTCTCCACGTCGGTGAAGCCGGCATAGTCGGTATTCAGGGCCTGGAAATGCTTGATCAGCGTAACCTGCTTGGTACCCGGATCGTAGACTTTGAAATCGCCCAGGCGTTCCACCCAGTAGACCTTCAGGTCCTTATCGACCACGATGTCGTAGGGCCAGCCCGGCGCGTCCGCGATCTTTTCGGATTTGAAATCCGAGGCGGGCGGCAAGGCGTCGCATTGGGCATGGAGGGCCGAGGGAGCCAGGGCCGCCAGCATGGAGAGGGCGGCCGCGAATGCGGTACGAACGGTGTATTGAGCCATGTATTCCAAGATATTACCGGGGGCCGAACAGGACGTCCAGGAATCTTTAAATTCTTCCATAAACCGTCCAACCGCCGGGCGGTAACCCCATAAAAGTGGACGTTTTTTGGGAGCCGGAAAGGAAGTTGCGAACCCTCGGCTATGGGGTCGGGTGAGCCCTATCACCTCCGATTCCAGGTTCCCCGTGCCGGGCCCGATGAAGGCAATGGAGGTATCCCAATGCTCAGCATCAAATCCGCCCTCAACCTGGCCCTTGCCGCCTCACTGCTTTGCACCGCCTGCGTCGGCAACGTGACCGGAGCCGCGGAAGAGCCGAAGTCCAATGCCAAGGA
>JAHFCH010000327.1 GCA_023249635.1 Fibrobacterota bacterium | reverse complement strand
GGGTGATGGCGTGGCTGGTGAGCGTCTTCTTCATGAAACCCTTCCTACGCCGGCATTATCCGGATCAGGTGCTAGGGTTTCCCGGCGCCCCGCGCAGTTGCGGGCCCGGAATCTCAGGCTCTCGGCCTCCCCTGGTTCGGGGGGGAATATAGCTAATCAGGGCCTGCGAATCAGAGGGTAGGATCCATCATCCGGCCCAGGAACAGCACGGTTCCCGTGGTCTTTTCGCGGATCAGGAGGATAAACGGGCGATTGAACTCAACCGGCGCGGTCGGCAGCGACGCCTTGATTTCCATGATGACCTCGGTGACCGCGGCTGCCGTGGTGCCCTTTTCGTCGACTTCCAGATAGGTTTTGTGGACCACGTCCGAGATATACAGGTCGGGAGACCCGGTGATGCCGGAGAAATCGGCCAGGCCGGAAAACGCGACATCCATTCCCAAGGCCGTCAGCGCCGGCACCAGCGAGGCGCTGTATTCCAGCTTGAGCTTGGGCACCACCACCTTCACTCCCCCCGCGAGATGCGCGGACCAGTCGGTCCAGGCTCCGTTCTTCAGCGCAGTCTCCACCGCTTCCATTCCATCCGTGGCCTTGGGAAGGATCAGGTCCATGGCGTAGAGGGAGTCACCATAAGGAAGCTCCACCACCTGGGCCAGGTCGCCGTCATAATGGGCGGCATCGAAATCGGAATGCATGAACGCGCAGCGCTTGACCGCGCCGCCGAGTAAGGTGAAATCCCCTTCCCGCGTATCCTTCAGGGGAAACTCCCGGCTCCAATCACCCTTGAAATACAGGGCGTTGATGAGGATCATGCGGATGTCCGGGGACATGGGATCGGTTTCGAGCTTGGTGATCTTCGCCTGGGTCTTATCCGAAACCCATTGGTTGATCACGGCCGCGGCGCCGGCCTGGGAAAAATTAAGTTCGTGCGTCTCGGCGCCGAAGGTACGGCGGTTGATATCCAGGAAGTCCGCCTCGACATGGTATCCCGGCAGATTCCAGATCGAATTGGCGATGTCGAAACGGACATGGGGATCAACCGAGCCCAGCGCCGGGATGAGCCGGGCGTACAAAGCGTTCACGGCGGCGGCATCCATGCCTTCGTGGCCCAGGGTCTTGGCCATTGCCGTTTCCGTACTTCCGCGCGCGCCGTTATACGCCATAGTCAAAGCGAGAGAGACGCTAAGCGGCGAGATGAAGAGGTTCGCCTCCGGAGCGCCCGGCGCGATTTCCGTGAGCAACGAGAAACCGAATCCGTTATCACCCGTGAGGGTGGCGCGTTCCGAGGCGCTCAACGATCCGATCACGGACAAAGATTCGGAATCGACTTTGGGTTTGACGGGGGATTCGTCCTGACAGGCCAGCATGAGAAAAGCCATGAAGCCGAGAGCGAAAGTTTTCGCGAACATGGCCTCTCCTACTAATACGGGTAAATGTTTACGCGCGGTTTCGTAGTGCAAGTATATACGATTTTATGTATTAACGCAGCATTTATTTCTATTTTCATTCCTATTAACCATCTTTGTGTAGTGTATATTTGTCGATTTTTTCTCTAGTCCCGATGCGGATTTGGCAAATTCCGCAGGATTTGCCCGGCAAGCGTAGATTGGAAGTTCCCCCGGAATTTTTGATTTTAACCACCTCGATTTGTTGGGGCTTTAGCTCAGTTGGTAGAGCGCTTCGTTCGCAATGAAGAGGTCAGGAGTTCGACTCTCCTAAGCTCCACAAGAAAGCCTTCCGGGATCCCCGGAAGGCTTTTTTTTTGACCGGATGCCGTTGTCCGCCAGCCTACCCTATTTTGGGATTTGACCGGGAATGGCTGAAAATTTCCCGGGGGCCGCAGGGTCGATCAGCCATCCTCCCTTATAATCAGGATATGCCTCACGCTATGCAAAGGTTGCATAAACCGCCTGCCCGGTCCGTATTCGGTCTGGCACTCGTACTGGTAGTCGGAATGGGAATGGGGATGTGCCTTGCCCCAGCGAACGCCTCACCGGCCCGCGGATCCGAATCCATGGTCTTCATCCAATTGGAGAGGCACGGCGATTCCGTCACGGCCGCGGATATGGTGGTGGTGCCGGGGCGGGCGCGCCTCCCACGCTTCCCGGACCGCATCGCGCCGGAAGGGAAATGGGTCTGCGAGATACGCGACGCCGCCGGAACCGTGGTCTGGAGCCGCGCGATCCCCGATCCCTTCGCCAAGCCGCGCCACCGCATTTCCGCCGACGACGCCGGACCCGATTCCCTGGTCGCGCTCCGCATCCCTTACCGTCCCGGATTCGCGCACGCCTCATTCCATCGCGTACATAGGCGCGCCGGTTTACCGAAGCAAGGCCCGCTCGCTGCGGGCGAGGCGGTCGCTCCCGAGGGCGAAGAAGTCCAATCCGCCTTCCTGAACCTCGATCTGGCCGCGGCCCGGAAAGGGGACTGAGATGCTCCGGTCCAATCCGCTGTTCTTGGCTTTCGGGTTGGCCGCTGCGTTGACATCCACGCCGGTTTCGGCACAGGTAGTCACCGTCGATACCTTGTCGTGGACCGGGCCAACCGCCAACCGCATCAATATCGTTTTCCTCGGGGACGGTTATACGGCCCAGGAGTTGGACCGCTTTTCGGATTGGTCCCGGGACGCCTTCGACTCGCTGTTCCTCAACTCCAAGAATCCCACCCGCTTCTACGTCGACCATAAATCGATGTTCAACGCCTTCGCCATCCGTACGGCTTCGACGCAAAGCGGGGTTTCCCACCCGTCCAGCGGCATCAACAAGAGCACCTTCTACGGATGTAGCTTCGGCGGCAACTGGACCACGGGCTCGTGCAACCGCAACAAGGCCATGCAGACCGCCGCCAAGTACCTACCGGAATATTCGGCCATGATCATGGTCTTCAACGACCAAGGCGGGTTGCGGGCCACGGGCGGGGACCCCATCTATCTGCCCGAAGGCGACTATATCCATGTGGTCAAGCATGAGCTGGGGCATAACCTGGCCGACCTGGGTGACGAGTACGAAGAGGCGGGACGCACCGGCGACTGCGGGGAAACCCCCAATACCACGGCGGAAACGCGCCGCGAATTCATCAAATGGTCCCGTTGGATTTTGCCTGCCACGCCCATCCCTTCCCTCACCGCCATCAAAACGACCACGGGACTTTTCGAAGGGGCCAATTACCAGTCCAGCGGTTGCTATCGCCCCGAGTACGACTGTCTGATGCGTAGCTACACCGGCTACGATAACGGCAAGCTGGTGCAATTCTGCCGTCCTTGCGCCGAGGAAATGATCGTTAAGGCCTACCAGACGGTCAGCCCCATCGATTCCAGCCTGCCCGCGCCGGGCACGGTAACGGTTGCGTT
>JAHFCH010000208.1 GCA_023249635.1 Fibrobacterota bacterium | reverse complement strand
GGAGCCGCGGAAGAGCCGAAGTCCAATGCCAAGGAACTGGTTTCCGATGTGAAGGCCGAGCAGGTTATCGCTGCCGACGGCGGTCCCGTGCTCGCCAAGCGCGCCGTCCATCAGCCTTAGTCCTTGGACATTTTCCCCTTACCGCCCCCGTCCCCCCAAATCCACCCGCAAGGTCGAGAAGGGGGAAAGGGTTCCGCTCCGCTTCACCTTCCGCCCGCTCCCATCTTTCGCGGTCAACCGGTAGGCCCATAGGCTGCCTGCGCTGTCCATGGCCGCGGGTGCTACGCGGTGCCCACGCAAGTCGAATACCTCCACCGCTCCCGACCAGCCCGCAGGCAAGGTAACCTTGAGGTTTCCTCCCTCCCAGCGTATCATGGCCCAGGCAGCCGTGACCTTGTCCCGCGGGCGTACCCCGATACCGGGCGCGCCACCGCCCAGCATGGCTTCCAGCGCCCCGGCCAGGTAGGCGAAAGGGGCGTTCCAATTGATGGCGACCTCGTTGGAGGCGTAACTGCATTCGGTATCGGAATAGGAGAGGCCGGGGAGCGCTGAAGGGTATTCGCATTTATCCTGCTGCCCGGTATTGGGGCCGCCCACCAGCAGGCCCGGCACGGGTTCGCGTATCCCGTCTGCGCTGGAAGGCCGGTGATGCGGGAACAACGGCGTTTTCGATCCGTACCCCGTAACGAAGGAGTAACCTGTTCCGTTCCGGCCCAACAGGTAGTCGAGGGCGTCCACGGAAGCGGCCAGGTAGGTGGAATCGCCGGTATGCCGGAAGGCTTGCAGCAAGAGCATGCCCTGGTTGGCATCGTTGGAGTTGCTGCCCCAGTAGAATTCGTTATTTCCGAGCACGGCCCCGTACGCCGAGGCCAGGGCCCGCGCGCGGATGGGGGCGGCGGCGGCTTCCAGGCGTTGCTTCACGCTATCGGCATCGATGCGCGGGTAGCCCTCGAGTTTCGCGTCGGCGAGGCTGTACAGTCCCAGGGTCAGTACGTTGGGCCAACCGGGCACGCCGAATGTGGCCGGCAGTCCCGATGGCGCGGCGGCCACGAAGAAGGAATCTTCCCGGGTCGCCAGGTACAACTCCGCGCCGGCCCAGAAGAATTCATCGAGGGCGTTGCCGTCGCCGTATTCCCCGGTATTGATGGCGGGAATGAAGGCCTTGTTCAGGGAAGCCTGGTTGTAATAGGCGGTGGGATGCGCGCGCGCCCAGTCCCAGGCTTTGCGGGCCGCGGCCAGGGCGCTATCGGCGAAGCCCGGCAGGGGGCCGTTGAATTTACGGAACAAGCGGGAAGCATAGGCGGCGGTGGCGGCCATGTCCAAAGCCGCCGTCACCGATTTCTGCACCACGTAGCGTTTACCGCGATCGGCATCGGGCATTACGAAGCCTGAGAAATCCGGCGAGGTAAGCTTGTGGTATACGCCGCCGTCGGAAGGATCCTGCATGGCGAGCATGAAGCGCAGATTCCATAAGGCCTCGTCGAGGAGATCGGGGAGCGCATTGCCGCTCTCGGGGATATTCAGCTTAAGGGTATCGTAGAAGTCGGGGAAGTGACGGTACAAGGCGAGCAGGGAATAGGTGGAGATGCCGCCGTTGACCACGTACTTGTTGTAGTCCCCCGCGTCGTACCACCCTTTCCCCGCGGCCACCAGGGATTCCGCCGGCCGCGCCGCCGTGGCGGCGGAGGGATGCACGTACACGCGGTTATCGGGATGGCCCGCATTGCGCGCCCATTTGCCCGCGTTGGCGGCGGTCAGCGTCGCGGAGGCGCGTTGGTAGTAGAATGCCCGGATGGCCCCGCGCGTGAGACCGAGATCCGCGTGTACGTCGATGGCGAAGGGATAGGAGACCCCGATACCGGGGATGCCGAGTACGTATCGCCCCGGTTCCGTATAGGCGGAGAAATCAGCCATGCGCGCGGCCTCGCCGGTGGGAGGCCAGGCCTTTTCCTCGCCCAACTTTCCCGTGAACACGGTATCGGCGAGATCGGCCGTGGCGAGGAAGAAATCCGCGGCCGCGGCGGCGTTCACCACGATTCCCCGCTTGGGGCTTTGGGGGTGGAATCCGATCTGGTTCAAGCGGATGTCCGGCGACGGGGCCCCGCGGGAGGCCGGGGGCAATATCAGAAAAACGGCGACAAAGATGGCGAGGCGCCGCGGATGGCGCGCCGGGAAAACTCCACGCTGAGACATAACTTCCCTTCGGAAAAATCCCCTGCCACCCGCTCCCTTAGTGGCGGGATCGGGCTGGCGAGTTTGCTTCGGGGGACGGGGAGGGGCCCGGTTCCGGGGGTTTTACGGCGTGGTTGCGGCGGAATCCGGCGTGGCCGGGATGTCCGGGTACGGGGCCTGGGCGGAATCCGCCGGGGCCGGGCCGGGGGAATCGGAGGCCTTGGGGGTGGCGGGAACCGGTAAGGGGTCGGCGGATTCCATATCCGCCGGGGTCGGCAGGGGTTCCGAATCCTCGGCGGGCAGGGTGGAGCCGGAAGGCGCCAGGGTATCTTGCAAGTTACCCAGATCCGGGGCGCGGCCCGGGATCGCCCGCGGCGGGCGGGAGCCGCCTTCGCTCAGGCCTTCGGGCATGGGGCCCAGTTGGTCCATCTGCCGCAGGATCCAGGCTTGCCGGCGCGCCAGGTAGGCGGTGGGCCGGGCGGGGGACCACACGCGGGGATTGGGGAGCACTGCGGCCAGCAAGGCGGCCTGCTCGGGGGATAGCTCCGCCGCCGTAACCTGGAAGTAACGTCCCGCCGCGGCTTCGGCCCCGTAAGTCCCGTCACCGGTCTCGATGATGTTCAGGTACATCTCCAGGATGCGGCGCTTGCTCCAACAGGTTTCCAACAGCACGGTGAAATAGGCTTCCAGTCCTTTGCGCAACCAACTGCGATCCGGCCACAGGAACAGGTTCTTGGCGGTTTGCTGGGAAATCGTGCTGGCCCCCAGCTTGCGTTTGCCGCCGGCGTTGCCGTTGCGGGCGAATGCCGAACCGATGGCGCCCCAATCGAACCCATGATGATCGAAGAAGCGTTGGTCCTCGGAGGCGATGACCGCCTCGGCAAGGCGCGGGCTGATGCTTTCCAGGGGCCGCCAGGATTTGTCCAGGCGCATGGGCGCGCCCGATGCGAGTTGTTGTCCGCAGCGGATGGCCATGAGTGGCGTCAACGGCGGCGGGACGAAACGGAACAGGAGCGCGGCGAAGATCGAGACGGTGAGGAACGCCAGGACCGCGAAGCCGAGCCAGCGTAAGGGTCGGATCCACCAACCCTTACCCGTTGAGGAGCGGCCCGGCTTTCCGGGCGACTTAGGGGGGGATTTGGGTTTCCGGAACAAGTGCATGGCCAGGGGGCAAAGTTAGGATATATATTAGTCCCAGCTATGCGTCGATTCCCCAGACTCCCGATGGCTACGCGCCGGTTCCTGATCGGGGCATTCGCGTTCTATCTCTTCGGAATGCTGGGCTATCTCGGCGCTTCCCATCGCCACGATGCCGCGGCGGAACACGGCAGAGCCCACCAGGATTGCCAACTCTGCCAGGTAACGGCCCAAGCCTATGTGGCGCCCGAACCCGAGGTTTGCCCGGAAAATCCCGCCGTCCCGGTCGTCGTCGTGGAGGCGGTCTGGGAACCCATCCTCGCCTTCCGTTTCCAGCCTTTCGCCTCCCGCGCTCCTCCCTCCGCCTGAACCGATCCCGCGGGCGCATCGCGCCCTGACGTAACGTACTTGTTACGTCGATCCCTCTGCATACCCATATTCGGTTCACGCTTACAGGAGGTTCCATGCGATTTCACGCATTTTTTCCGATGCAATTTTACGCGTTCATGACCGCGCTGATGACAGCGCTCGTCCCCCTGCCGGTCAAGGCCGGCGTCGCCAATCCCGATATTTCCGCCATCGGCCAGGTGCTCGGAGGGTATACCGATGACGTCGCTTCCGCCGACGCCGAAGAGCCCACCCTCAAGCTGGGCGAGGCTGAATTCGTATTCGATGCCTACCTCAATCCCTTCATCAAAGGGGCCTTCATCTTATCCGGAGGCGAGGACGGCTTCGCCCTGGAAGAGGGGTACGCTTCCGTGGTCAAAGGCCTTCCCTGGGGGCTGGCCCTGAAGGCGGGAAAATACCGGCTGGGCTTCGGCAAGATCAACTCCATCCATCCCCATGCGTTGCCTTTCATCGAACCGCCGCGCAGCGCGCGTTCCCTGCTCTTCGGTGAAGAGGGGTTCAACGAAACCGCGGCCCAGGTATCCTGTCTGCTCCCGACGCCAGGGGATTGGGCTTCAACCCTGTCCGGTGACGTCATCGAGGGCAAGGCCTTCCACGAAGGCCAGGAGGGGACGCGCCTGGGCGGGCTCGGGCGTTGGGCCAACGATTTCCTGCTCGGCGAACGCGGCGCCTTGGAGACGGGAGTCTCCGGGGCCACCGGCGTGGACAACCTCGACCGCGGCAGCCGGGCCTGGCTCGTCGGCGCCGACCTCAAGGCCAAGTTCTACCTGGAGGGGTCGTCGCAACTGACCTTGCAGGCGGAAGGGATTTTCGCATACACGCATATCCCCGACACCACGGCAGGTACCCACGCAGCGGAAGATCGCCAGGGTTTCTACGGCTTCTGCGATTATCGCTACCATACCCAATGGAACGGCGGCCTGCTTTATGAGCAATGGCAACGTGAAGGCGCGACGAACATGACCGATCGCGCCTTCCGCGTCTTCGCGGGCTATGCAGTGCTCGAGGAGAGCACCCTCTTGCGGCTCGCCTACGAGCATTTCCTGCCCGAAGGGGGCGACCCGGTCAATACCGTTTCGCTCCAGCTTTTGTTCAGCATGGGCCCGCACAAAGCCCACCAATTTTAAAGGATGATGAAAATGAAAAATTCCCGTACGGTTTCCCTCGCCCTTACCGCCTGCCTGGCGCTGGCGGCTTCCGCTTCCGCCAAGATCAAGGTGGCGGCTTCCCTTCCCGACCTGGCTTCCATCGCTGCATACGTAGGCGGCGACGAGGTGGAGGTCTTTTCCATCGCCAAGGCCAACGCCAATCCGCACTTCGTGGAAGTGCTGCCCTCCTACATGATCAAGGTCTCACGGGTGGCGGTCTACCTCAAATCCGGCCTGGCCCTGGATCAATGGGCGGACGCCATCATCGAAGGCTCGCGTAACTCCAACATCCTGGTGGAGGACTGTTCCATCGAGGCGGGAGGCGCGCCGGGGATTTCCGTTCTGGACAAGCCCGCGGGTAAGGTGGACGCCTCCATGGGAGATGTCCATCCCCAGGGAAACCCCCATTATTGGCTCGATCCCGCCAATGGTCCCGTGATCGCGGCCCACGCGCGGGCCGCTCTGAGCAAGGCGGATCCCGCCCACGCCACCCTGTACGCCGCCAACGAGAAGCGCTTCGACGAAGAGATCGCCAAGCGCAACCAGGATTGGCACGCGAAGCTGGCCCCCCTGAAGGGTACCGCCGTGGTTACCTACCATTCCTCCTGGGCCTATTTCGCCAAGGCCTTCGAATTGCGTATCGTCGGATACGTAGAGCCATTCCCGGGCATCCCGCCTACCGCCAAGCATTTGCAGGAATTGGTGGACAAGATCAAAGCCGAAAAGGCCAAGGTGCTGATCCAGGAGCCGTATTACGGCGACTCGGATCCGAAATTCCTGGAGCGGCAGACGGGGATCAAGGTGTTCAGGTTCACGCCTTCCTGCGAAGGCATCGGGGCGGGGGATTACTTCAAGCATTTCGATATCATGACGGCCGGCTTGGCCGGGGCGGGCGGCTGATATGCTCATCCTGCAATATCCCTTTGCCCTTTCCGCCTTGGCCCTGTGCCTGATGCTCACGGCCATGCTCAGTTTTTTCGGCTACCACGTGGTGCGCCGCGGCGTCATCTTCGTGGATTTGGCCCTGGCCCAGGTCGCCTCCTTGGGGGCCTGTGTCGGCATCATGCTGGGCCTGGGGGAAACGCATCCCGCCGCGAACTTCGCCCTGTCCCTGGCTTTTACCTTCCTGGGCGCTTTGCTCTTTTCCTGGTTCCGCGGGCGCAAGGCCCTGCCCATCGAAGCCTTGATCGGCGTAACCTACGCCGGGGCCATGGCGGTTTCCCTCATCGTGCTGGAAAAATCCGCCACCGGTTCCGAAGAGCTTAAGGAAATGCTGGTGGGCTCCATCCTGACCATCTCGCCGCAGACGTTGGGGATTGCGGCCGCCGTGTTCGCGGGCGTGGCCCTCGTCCTGGGCTTCGCCCGCAAGGCCTTGTTCCTCATCACGGAACACCCGGAGGAGGCGAAGGCCCAGGGTTACAGCCTATGGTGGTGGGATTTCGTCTTCTACACCGCTTTCGGGGTCATGGTAACCTTTTCGGTACGCGTAGCAGGAGTGTTACTGGTATTCGCTTTTCTCATCGTGCCTTCCCTCGCGTCCATCCTCGCCTTGCCCGGGCGTGATGCGCAAGGCGGCGCCTGGAAGAGGGTCGCTTTCGGATGGGGTTTCGGCAGCCTGGGTTGCGTGGCGGGATTGGAAGCTTCCTTGCGCCTGGACTGGTCGGCAGGTCCCAGTATCGTGACGGCCTTCATCTTGTTGCTGGCCGCCACGGGGATTTTCCGGAAACTGAAGGGTTAGGCCTTCAGTTCTCGTCGTGGCGCAGTTCAACCTCTTCACGGTCCTTCTGTTCCACGATTTCATCGTTGAAAGTGCGATCCAGCAGGATCATCTCGGGATCGAAATCGGGGCCATGATGGACCACGCCGCTGATATTCGGATCCCATCCTCCTGTCACCTTCTGATCCCCGATGCGGAAATCGCCCCCCGGCGCGTTCTTCACCGCCAGCATATCGCCATTGCGCATCCAACCCTTAACCCCGCCTTCGGTTTCGATCAAGGATCCGGCAACCCCCTGGTGGATCAACCGCAGCACCTGGCCTTCGCCCAGGCTCGCGAGAGGCGGAGGGTCGAGCGTCTCGGTGCGGAACACCTCTGCGCCTTCGGTTTTCACCGTGTAGGTCAGGCTGGCGTGCAGCATGGAAGGGGTCGCGGAAAGAAAAATCGCGGGAAGGCAATACCTGAGCAAGGCGTTTCGCATAGGATCCTCCGGGATGCGTGTTTGTCGCGGTCGAGAGAGCGTAAGCGCCCCAAGTGGGGTATCGTTCAAGGTACCGCGGGGCGGAGGCCGATGCAATCGGAATTTTCCCCCGGTCGGCATTCCCGGGATTTGGGAGATGCGCCTGGAACCAGCGCTTAGAACCCGCGCCCGATGCCGAGAGCGAACCCGGGCCCGAAAACCCAGGGGATCCATCTGCCGGAGTTGGAACCGCGCATCTCCACCTCCACCTGGAATTCCTTCATTTGCACCACGCCTAGCGACGCATGCGCGAACCAGTTTCCGAAGCCACGGTAGGCGCCGAGCGATTCCTTGAAGATTACGGCGTCAAGTCGCCATCGCGCGGAGTTGTCCATGCCATGGGCGGCATACTCGTCTCCGGCGCCGCGCCAGTACATGGTTTCGAGCTCGGGACCGATGCGGAAGCCGGCTCCGGCGGGATACCGGTAGTGGCACGCCAGGGAGGGATTCCAGATGGTAGGGGTGACTTTATCCTTTTGGATCAGACGGGACCAAGCGAAAACGGGAAGGCCCGTCCCCAATTCCACCCCGGCCAGCTCCCCTGCGTAACCCACGCGCAGGTCCACGGCCTCGGGAACCCCGGCGGCGATTTCCAGGTAGGGTCGAGCCCCGGCGTCAGCGATTAACCAAGCCATGCCCAAACCGAATAGTGCGATGCGCATCCTGCCTCCCCGCGGAATATACGAACGGGAGAGCCGTATCTGATAGGACCAATTTGCTTGGTGACAGGCTAATGCGACAGGGCGGCGTTCAAATCAAGCTGGTCTGGATCGCCTGGATGCCACCGCTGGCGGATTGCGATGTAGGTGGCGCGGGTTGCGGGACGGGCGTTGGATCCTCCGTCTCCCATTCCAGCTCGTATCCGCCGTACTTGCGCATATTGATGACGCCGGTGCTCAGGATCAGGTATTGGCCCTTGATGCCCTGTAACTCCCCGGTTACCTCGGGATTCTTGTCCAGATTGAGCGAAGTCAGCTTGGTCGGATAGGCGAGCACGGGGTAGTTGAACGTAAAGTCCTCTTCCGTCAGGCGCTCCCCGGGCAGTTCTTCGCCCAGGGTCGCGAATACCTTCTCCCGTTCCGCCTTCAGGTCGATTTTTTCCACCTTGCCCTGGAGCATGGCGCGCCAGTTGGTCTTATCCGGCAGGGTGCGGCTCAGGGCCACTTCCACCTTGCCCGAGTCGAGGCGATTCTTCACCCGGACGATCGGCAGGGCCTGGATGGCGCCTTGATCCATCCAACGCGTGCGCATCTGGTGGGCCCGGGTGATGCCGACCTTGATGCCGGAGGAGTTGGCGAGGTAGACGACGTGGTCGACGAAGCAATGCTTCTCGCCCCACTCCGGCTCGCGGCAGGTGCCGAGGTGGAAATGGCAGAGTTCCGGTTTCATGATGCACATGTCGCATTGGGCCAGGGTCTGCATGCATTTGAAGCAATACCCTTGGCTGAAGCTGGATTTGGTGAGGTTCGCGCAATTGACGCAAAAGATGCGTCCCGTGTGCTTGAAGCGGATGGGCTTGCCCAAAAGGCCGTTCAGGGGGATGAGTTCGCCGCCGACCGGGAGTTCGTATTGCACTACGGCTTCAGGCCGGGTCTTCATCTTCTCGATCGGGCCTATGCGTTTCACCATCCCGGCAAACATAGCAATTGGCTACTTTTCCCCTCATGATCACCTTTTACGGATACAAGAAATGCGATACCTGCCGCAAGGCGGAAAAGGCCCTGGCCAAGTTGGGCAAGGAGTACGCCTTCGTGGACATCACGGAAGCGCCTCCTACGGCCCCGGCCCTCAAGAAAATGGTGCAACAAAGCGGGGCGGAACTGAAGAAGTTCTTCAATACCAGCGGCGTGCAGTATAAGGAATTGGGCATCAAGGATAAGGTGCCCGGGATGAGCGAAACCCAAATCGTGGCGATGCTGAGCGGGAACGGACGCTTGCTGAAGCGCCCCATCGTCACCGATGGTTCTAAAAGCACGGTGGGTTTCGATGAGGCGGTTTTTTCCAAAGCCTGGAAATAGCCGCCGCGGCTTACTTGCGCGCTCCCGTAGCGTCCGCCGCGGGAATGCCGGGACGCGCCTTTCCGAATCGCCAGCCCGCGCCCGCTCCGAAAATCCGATAGGATATTCCGGCCTCGCCCTTGCCGGCTTGAGCGTGCCCGATGAGGGGCGCTCCCGCGGGACGTTCAAAGGCGCCCATATCCGCGGCCGCGCCTGCGGGGACGGCAATCCCATCCAGGTCCCGGTCTCCCGCGAAGCCTGCGGCTTCGGCGTCTCCGGCGTCCAAGGCTGGGCTGCCGGCTGCGGGATGGAAATCGCCATGCGATGCTTCCGTGAAGCGTGGATCGACGCGCTTGGAGGTGACGGCGACCGTAAGATTCTGGATCAGGGGGTTCCCGCCGGTTTTCCAGAAAATGTTGTGATCCTCCCGCGGTTGCCCGTCCACGTATACGGCTTTCCATTCCGACCAGATGATGTTGTTGCGCAAATCGAGGATGTCCGGGGCGCAATCACCCGTGCACACGATGCCTTGGGATTTCGTGCCGGTCAGGTACACCGTATTGTTGGCCGCCACCGTACCGGTATTGGGCCCCCATTTGCTGCCCGGTCCCCGCACGTTCAGGAAGATGCACGCTTCCGAGGCCGAGACCACCAGGTTCCGCGCGAATACGTTGTCGGCGGTGCGCGCGCCTCCCAACTCGGTGAAGGTACCTTCCTCCAGGGAGCGGTTATGGTGGATGCGATTGCCTTTCGCGTTGTAGATCTCGACCGATGATCCGTCCGTGCCGTAATCGTATGAGCACCATGCGAGATTATTCTGAAGCGTATTGTACGCCACCTCGTTGGAGTCGCCGTTCACGAGAATGCCGAACGCGCCCGCATCGTTATCCGGATTCGCTTGATCGTTGACGGTAAGGGAAACGTTGTCCTTGATGACGCAGGCAAGCACCCGGTTATGCGCACTGCCGGCGGCCAGCCACACCCCCATCGAATGCCCGGCCGATAGGGAGTGGCTGACGCTGTTGTGGGAAGAGCCGGCCGCGAAGGTGAAGCCGGAACGCGAGCCGACCGGCTGATCGCCGCAACCCGGATCGGTCGCCACCGGTTTCGAGCGTACCGTCAGACTCTCGATGGCGATCCAATCGCCCTTGATCGTGACATTGGCGGGATTGCCATCGTGGATTTCGGGATCGGCCCCGATGCCATAGGGCCCGATATGGATGGGTGCGCCTTCGGTTCCCGATGCGGTCAATGTCAAAGGACCGGTCCAAGCGCAACCGCGTTTGAGCAGAAGCTTATCTCCGGGAAGCAACGTCGCTCCGCCTGCCTTGGCCAGGCTTTGCCAGGCCTGCTCCGGGGAGGCGCCCGAACGGGCGTCAGCGCCGGCGCAGTCGAGGTAATACTCGGTTGCGTGCGCGGGCATCCATGCCGTATACGCCGCAAACAACCCAATGGCCACGATGCGCTTCTCTCCGGACAACCCCATCAAGACCCCCGGAATGAGTATACCCCGTGCCGCGCGCGGGGCATGGGGTTTTTCCTTTTTATACCTTTCCACCCATGACTTCCAGGGCCCCTTCCCATGCGGCTTCCAAGGCCTCCGCGGCCATTCCCGCCGAGCTGCTGGCCCTGCTACCTGATGCGCATAAGGTCATTCTGCCGCGGCTGGAAGGGGAATTCGCGTTCTCCTTCCAACGCTTGCGGCTTTTCGCCGAATGGAGCCGCGACAGCGATGTCTGGGGCGAGTCGGGTTTCCACACCGCATTGGAAAAGGGGATAACCTCCTGGGGGGAAGTCCCGGGACCGGAGGCCATCGCCCACGCGGGCCTCAACGCGCGTCAACGCGGGGAAAAGCTTTTCGCCGAACTGGAGGCGGCCTATCGGGCCTTGGCGTCCAAGGCCAAAGCCTATCCCGCCGAGAGCCCCAAGGAAAACCTGCCCGCGCATCGCTACGTCGACAAGGAGCTGAAGGGCCGCATCTTCCGCCTGTGCCCGGCGGCTTCCGAGAAAGCGGTATGCTGCAATCTCAAGGTGCTGAACATCGTCGACAATTGCGCCATGGCCTGTTCCTATTGCGTGCTGCAGAACCATTACGACGAAGCCGTGATCGCGGTGCCCACCAA
>JAHFCH010000025.1 GCA_023249635.1 Fibrobacterota bacterium | reverse complement strand
AAAGGTGGGAAGGCGATTACGAACGCGATCGTCCAAACTTGGTGCGCGATACCATGACCTTGCTCTGGGCGGCGCGGCGGGGTCTTTCCGAGGTGGAACTGCTGGAGGTATTGGGGACTCCGGGAGCGC
This sequence comes from Fibrobacterota bacterium, assembly GCA_023249635.1. Classification (GTDB taxonomy): domain Bacteria; phylum Fibrobacterota; class Fibrobacteria; order UBA11236; family UBA11236; genus Chersky-265. The sequence goes on along the minus strand of JAHFCH010000025.1, from coordinate 45,083 downwards.
CACTGCCCCGAGCCTACTTCACTCCTCTGCATTTGGCCGCCGACGCGGCCTTGGTGAACCGCTCGGGGCTGTTGAACTTTGCCCATGATTATCTCAGACAGGCGGTGGAAAGGCTGTATGCAGCCACTTTGGAATCACAGAAGGCTTTGCATGCTCGCATTGCCGATTACTTCGGTCGGCAACCGCTGGGCTTAAGGCAGGTGGATGAACTGCCTTGGCAATTGGTAAGGGCGGAAAACTGGAAGGTGCTGTACCAGCGGCTGGCGGAGCCGACATTTTTCGCGGCGGCCTGGGAGGGGAATCAATTCGAGGTCAAGACCTATTGGGCGCAGGTGGAGACTAGTTCGCCTTGGCGGATGACCGAGGCTTATACCGCTGCTATTCAAGGCACGGGAAGCGGTGAATTTGAATGGAATGTCGGAATGTTGTTGGCTAACACCGGTCACCCCGAGGAAGCAATGACAATTCGAGGCCGACTGGTAGAAAAGTATCGTAAATCCGGGGACTTCATTAACCTCCAAGCAAGCCTCGGCAACCAAGCCGTCATCGTTAGGGCCCGCGGGCAGCTCGACGAAGCCATGGCCCTGCACAAGGAAGAGGAGCGCATTTGCCGACAACTCGGAAATCTCGATAGCCTCCAGAGAAGCCTTGGCAACCAGGCCCTGATCGTCCAGGACCGCGGGCAACTCGACGAGGCCATGGCCTTGCACAAGGAACAGGAGCGCATCTGCCGCCAACTGGGAAACCTCCATGGCCTCCAAGGAAGCCTTGGCAACCAGGCCGGCATCCTTCAGGACCGCGGGGAATTCGACGACGCCATGGCGTTGCTTAAAGAAGCGGAGCACATCTGCCGCCAACTCGGAAACCTCGATGGCCTCCAAGCATGCCTCAGCAACCAGGCCGTCATCCTTCAGGACCGTGGGCAACTCGACGACGCCATGACGTTGCGTAAAGAAGCGGAGCGCATCTGCCGCCAACTCGGAAACCTCGATGGCCTTTCGATAACCCTCGGCAACCAGGCCGGCATTCATTACTCCCGCGGGCAACTCGACGAGGCCATGGCCTTGTACAAGGAACAGGAGCGCATCTGCCGTCAATTGGGAAACCGCCATCGCCTCCAATCAAACCTCGGCAACCAGGCCGTCATCCATTACTCCCGAGGGCAACTCGACAAAGCCATGGACTTGCTCAAGGAACAGGAACGTATTTGCCGACAGCTCGGAAACCTCGATAGCCTCTCAAAAAGCCTCGGCAGCCTGGCCGGTATCCTAAAGGACCGCGGACAGGTCGAGGAGGCGATCGCCTTGTACAAGGAAGAGGAGCGCATTTGCCGCCAAATTGGGAATCCAATCGGGCTGGCCATATCACTGGCTAACCAAGCTTCAATTCTTTCCAAACAGGGCCACCCCAAGGAAGCCTTCTGCCTCCTCGAAGAAGCATTACGCGTGGCACAGAAGCATGGGTTGGTTGCCTTTGTGCAGCAGATTCTGCCTATAGTGGATAGGCTACGGGGAAGTGCCTGATTCCCATTGGGCGGAGGCAAGGTTGACGGCTACAGTCCACGTTTAGCATCGGGCTTATGGCATAAAAGAAGGAATTGAAATATGGATCATTGGCAATGATGCCTCTTCGAGCGGCGTAATAGCCGTCGCCGACGTGCGCCTGCGCCCGGATCGCGCGAGCATGGGGATTTGGCTCAAGGCGAAAGACCCGAACAGAGAATCCAAGCCGTGTTGGCGAAGGCGGGCCTGGTATTCTAATCGTTTCCGCAATCTGCGGAATCTCTTTTTGGAAGACAGGGACTGGAAAAGGTGGTGCCGAGAGTTGGGAGGGGAATGGGATTTGCTGACGGAGCCGTTGCTTGGGATTGAGCAGCTGTTTTGCCTTTTGTGCGCGGAGAAGAGGGTCGAGGAGTGCCATCAGAAGCAGATTGCTGATACCTTTGTTGGACATTATGGGATGGTAATGGAACACCTTGAAGCAGAACAGGGTGTACGAGAGGGCTCTAGATTTGTCAAATAAAAATTTCCGCCAAGTACGGATTTTCGTTTCCTCGACCTTTCGTGACATGCACGCTGAAAGAGATCACCTGGCCAGGTTCGTGTTTCCAAAGCTTCGCCTCATTTTGGATAGATACCGGATTTTCTGCCATGAGATTGACCTGCGATGGGGAGTCAGCCGAGAGCAAGCGGAAAACAACAAGGTTTTGGATGCATGCCTAGATGCAATCGGAAAGGATAAGCCCTATTTCCTTGGGATCCTCGGTGAACGATATGGCAGCATCCCAGAATCATTTCCTTCCGAAACTCTTCACAAACACGAATGGATTCAAACATATTGCGGTGCAAGCATCACTGAACTAGAAATCCTGCATGGGGCTTTGCGAGATCCTGAGGACGACTCGAAGGCATTTTTCCTTTTTAGGGATCCTGCTTTCATACGACGGATTCCGTCCAACTGGCGCAGGGACTTTGAGGTTGAAAGCGCAGACGCATCTCGAAGATTAGGCCACTTGAAAAAAAATTGCTTGAGAAAGGCATCGCCCAAAATTACCAAACTGACTATGCTGGGTTGCGTATCGATTGGCGTATCGCCACATTAAACTTGCACGAGCGTGACCGCAAGGAACTCAGAGAGCATTTTCCCACAGGCGTCGTCGATTTGGGCAAGTATGATTCATTGCCCGAACGAATCAAGAACCCTCTTGCTGCCTGCATCCAAGTGGACCTAGACCTCAAGACCTTTGGAGAAATTGCGTTCTTAGAACTTTTGAATAGGATTAAGGCTGATCTGGACTTGGAAGACGAACCGCCACAAAATTCCGATGGGTGGGATTTCAGAGCCAACCCTCTGGATTCTTTCCCAGAATCGATTGGAATTGAAACGGAAGGCCATTTATGGTTCGCAAAAAAGAAACGGAGTCCGTTTTTAGGTAGGCTGGCGGAGATGAACGCTCTGGAAGATTATGCTAAGGGCAATGAAAATTGCTCCTGCTTCGTTATGGGGGCGGCAGGCAGTGGAAAGTCCTCCCTTTTGGCCGAATTTGCATTCCGTTACCGGCAGCGTTATCCGGAAACATTAGTCATCGAGCACTATTCAGCAGCGACAATGGATTCGGCAATGGTCCCCACAATGGTCTTGCGCCTTTGCAACCTTTTGGATCCGCTCATCGAACCCAGCGATGATGAAGGCGCCCCACCTCCTGGAATTTTCAGTTTCTTTATCAGAACGCTTAAGCGCATCCCAAAGCACAAAAGAATACTCATCATCGTGGATGGGTGCGACCAGTTTCATGATGAATCCAGAACAATCGGAATGCATTGGATTCCACCAATGCTCCCCCAGAACGTCAAATTGATCTGCAGTTCAGCAACTGAGCGAAACGAGATCTTTTCGCTTCCAACCGGGTACAAGGCCGTCTACCTGAAACTCGGTGACCTCTCCGCATATGAGCGATGTCAAATCGTGAAAAGCGTGCCCCTACTGTCTGCTAAGACTCTCAACGATGATCAAGTCGATGCATTAATTCGCCATGATGGCACTGGCAATCCATTGTTTCTATCGGTGGTTTTAGATGAAATGCGTGGTCTCGCCTCTTCGGACCAGGTATCCAACCATATTCGGAACCTGAGCAAAAACAAATCACCGGGAATCGCACCATTTGATTGCTTATTCCTCAGGTTGGAATCAGAATTCGGAACCGACGTAGCATCCACCGCCTTGTGTTTGCTTGCCATAGCAAGGATGGGCCTTTACGAAGCGGAATGGATGCGTCTATGCCATTGGGCATTGGCGCGTAGACGGTTGTACGATGGGGAAGGCTTCCTCCAAGTTGACCGCGATCTCGTTGAAGTTATGTTTTCCATCTTATGCCATTTGCGTCCCTATATGTCTAGGCTGGGGATGTTCATGCGCTTTCAATATCCAGCCCTATCGAGGGCAATCGCCATTCGATGGCCATCGGATATGGTCAGATGCCGAAAATCGCTTGTCGATTACTTCAACAGCCAGGATCCAGAAAGGATTGCTGAACCGACAGAGAGGCGGAAATTCCTGTGGCGGCAGAACCGCGAAGTCGCTTGGCAGCTTGCATCGCTCGGAGAATGGGTCACGCTTTCACAAACCCTTTTGCCGGAATCCTTTTACGCCATTTGGGAGCACTTCCTTCCCATAGAGCGCAAGCAGTCTTTTTGGAAGTCCATGCAAGAAGAGGTGCTGGAATATTGGGCTGAAATCGAGAGAAACAGCCCCCAGCGGAGGGAAGCGACTTATGCTCAAGTTTTGGCCGACCCGCGAAAGTATTCCCCGAACTATCTCAAAGTCGTAGAAGGCATCATGAGACATGCCGGCCGCGATCAGGATGCCGATTTGGTGCAGCAGGCCTTGGACACCAAACGATCAAGAACGGCTGACCTGAGAGACGAATTACTCGCCGAGTTGTCGGGAAAGTCCCGATCAGCAGCCCGGAGAGAGGCTGAAAGTCTTGAAGCCAGAGCGATCAAGGAGTTCAGGCAAAAGTGCCCTGAGGCCGCACTTGAACTTTTCAAGCAAGCCGAAAGCCTTTTCTGGAAAGCTGGACTGATTGATCGCATGCGACCATGCTTGATAGGCCGGGCAGAATCGTTGTTCCTTATCCGTCGATTGAAGGAAGCAGAGGAATGCGTCTCATTAATTCTTCAGAGTGCTAGAGAGGAGGGCTCAACAATCGACCTGGCCAACGGATTCGGTATCCTGGCATTGATTAGAATCCAAGAGAAACAGTTTAGGGAGGCGAGCGAGGCATTGGATGAACTGGCGGAATGGTCTCGGCGAACAGCCTTCGCTTTGGCAGAAAACCGCCTTCGACTGGGCAGACGCCTTTTTGCCTCGCTACTTTTGCGCCGCCAATTGACCCGGGCGACTTTTGGTATCACATCGGCTTCTTTGTTCGGGACCGGTGCATGGACCTGTTTTCAGGGAGGTTTACTATTGGCTCTCGGCTTGGCCCTTATCACGATTAGCCTGTTAGTTGCACTTCCGTTGGTTGCAGACCTCCTTGTCGTCAGATTTGAGCCTTGTCCAAAATGCGGCCGCGTCGCTGCCAAACTTTCTGAACAAGAATGGTATTGCAGAAGCTGCGGTTTTCTTGAAAATCCAACGGCAATCTGATAGTTACCAGCTCTGGAAAAATTGTGCGTAAACGAGGAAATAACATGCGATTCTCCTGGGTGCAAGACAGGATAGAGATAGACCCTCCCTACTTGGATTACCTGATGGAAAAAATTGTTATTGGGCGGGACGCTTAAGGAAATCGAACGAGAGCGGTCTCAGCGTATGCAAATGTAAGCTTCAGGGCTCGCCACGCCTGCCCAGAATTTCAGCAGTGACTTCCCGTTTCTCCTGTCACACTTGACTCCCGATTCACTACCTTTCGAATCGAAAGGACTGGAGGCCCCACCCCATGACTCCCGAAAGCGGCAACCGTGTCATCCGCGTCTTCATCTCTTCCACCTCCGCGACATGCGGGAGGAACGCGAAGATCTGGTAAAGCGCGTCTCCCCCGCCCTGCGCAAGCTCTGCGAGTCGCGCGGAGTCACGTGGGGAGAAGTCGATCAATGGAGCTTTCGGATTTGGATCCGGAACAGGGCCAATCGCTGGCGGCCTTCGAGGGTGGATTTATCAGCCTGGGGAAAAGCTGGCCGAAACATTGGGCAAGACGCAATGGGAGGCGCGCACCTGGCTTCAAGATAGGGGCCTGCGGCAGGCCACCGGGTACGTGCCTTCCGACGCGGCCAGTGCCTAAGCACCGCCTTCTCTGCGACTCCGTTGTCCTGATCAATTTCTCCCAAAGCGAATTATGGTCAAAATTCCTCTCCAGGCATGCAGGGAAAATCGCCGCCCCGGCGCAAGTCTACGACGAGATATGCCGCGGATTGGTAAAACATCCCTTCTTGCGGGAGGCCGCGGAAGCGATCGAGTCCCGAACCATCGAACGCATTGACCTGTCGGATCATGAACTGGCGGAATTCAAGCGGCTGTTGCAATTCCTGGGATCGGGAGAGGCGGCATCCATCGCCATGACCCGCTCGCGACGCTGGACCATGGCCACGGACGACATGGCTGTGCGGCGCAAATGCGAGAGCTTGGGGCTGCGTTTGACCGGCACCGTGGGGATTTTAATCCTGGCTTGCCGGGATAGGAAGCTCACGGCGCCGGAAGCCGATGTGGCCCTGGAAAAAATGATTCAAGCCGGATTTTTCTCGCCGGTGGGAACCATTTCCGGTATCCTATAACGCGGCGGGAGCAATCCATCATGGACGATAATTCATAGTGCCGGGCCCTGCCGGATTTTCTATTTGCCTGGATTGGGGCGGTGCAAAGTAGGTTCAGGAGGAGGATCCGTGGAAACCGCGCACGATAATCGTAGAGGAAAAACCTCCGGCCCGTCCGTTCCCCGCATCGTCAAGGTTTTCATTTCCTCAACTTTCCGCGACTTCCAAAAAGAGCGCGATGAGCTGGTGAAGAAGACCTTTCCCGCCCTTCGGGACTTCTGCGCGAATAGGAACATCGTTTTCGTCGACGTCGATTTGCGTTGGGGGATCACGGAGAGCCAGGCGGAAGCTGGGGAGATACTCCCGATATGCTTCGCAGAGATCGACAATTGCCGTCCTTACTTCGTGGGGCTTCTGGGAGAAAGGTACGGATGGGTTCCGCGTCACGTACCTGAGAACCTGATCCAGCAACAGCCTTGGTTGAGTGATCACGGCGATAGGAGCATCACCGAGCTGGAAATCCTCTATGGCGCAGTCCGGAACGGCGCCGACACAGGAAGGAGATTCTTCTATTTCCGATCCCCGGCATACCGTAGGAGCTTGCGTCCAGAAAACCAGGGGGACTACGGTTCTGAAGATGCCGGGTCGGCGGGAAAACTCGCACGTCTGAAGGATTTGATCAAGGAAGAGGCGGAACGCGGAACGCTCGAACTGGTGGAGTCCTACCTGGATCCGGAGCAACTCGCAGAACTCGTATTCCAGGACTTGAAGGATGCCATTGAATCGGACTATCCGCAAAGCGAATACGATGAGTTCGAGCAGGAAAGGCTCGGGCAGCAAATCTATATCGACTCGCGGACGGGCATCCTGGCCAAGCGCACGGGGCCTTTAGGATCAATGGTGAAGCTGCTGGAAGCATCTTTCCTCCCATTGGTTCTTTTTGGCGAATCCGGGTCCGGAAAGACTTCGCAACTGGTGCGCCTGGCTGCGGAACTGCGCGAGGAGTATGGGCAATGCTACATCTTCGCGAATTTCGTAGGGGCGACGGCCAAGAGCACCGATTATGCCTGGATTATCCGAAGGCTTTTGAAGGAATTGTCCTTTTTGCACGGATCTGGTGAAAAAATTCCGGAAGGAAATTCCGATCTGGTCAAGTTCTTCTTCCGCTACCTCGCAGAGCTTCCCGATCAGCCGCCCGTGTTCCTCTTGCTCGATGGCTTAGATCAAATCGCGGACGTGGAAGACGCCCTCGCCTATCATTGGCTTCCGGAGCAATTCCCAGGCAATGTCCGCGTCGCGATCTCCGTGTCAAACGCCCTAGCATTGGAGGCTTTCAAGGAAAGGGGATGGCGGGTGGTCGAGATGCCCGCCCTCACTCCATTGGAGCAGACCGAGATGGTTGCCAGATATCTGGGGCGGTACGGCAAGCGGCTCGATGCGACCCAGACCAAAACCGTCCTCGGCGCAAAGCAGGCTTCCCTCCCGCTATATTTGCGCGCGTTCCTTGAGGAAATCCGTATCGTCGGCGAATTCGCGAAGTTGAACGAGCGCATCGATCATTACCTGGCTTCGTGGGATCCGGTCGAGCTTTTCGAAAAGATCCTGCAGCGTCTCGAGGCGGACTATGAAGCCGGGTACCCGGGGTTGGTCCGGAGCGCCTTCTCGCTGATAGCCAAATCCAAGTATGGTTTGACGGAATCCGAATTGCAGGGTATACTCGGCGTCCCGCGGATAGCATGGTCGCAATTGCATCTCGCGGTGCAGGAATCCCTTTCCAATACCATGGGATATATCTCGTTCTTCCACGATTTCCTGAAAAGGGCTGTGGAGAATCGCTATATGGGCACCCCGGAAGCCGGGAAAAGCGTGCACCTGCGCCTTGCCGTCTATTTTGAGAAAAGCGGGGACATTGACCGGAAGGCGGATGAATTGCCCTGGCAGCTCGCGAAAGCGGAAGAATGGGAACGGCTACGCGATTGCCTGGTCCGGTTCGATGTTTTCATGAACCTGTCGAACCGCAATCGGGAAATGGATCTTATCGGCTATTGGAAGATCCTCCACCCTCGCTACAGCGCGGGCGAAGCCTACACCCAGGCCTTGGATCGCTATGAAGCGACCAAGCCCAGTCGCACCCGCCTGGAACTAAGGATGAAGGCCGTGGCGGATTTTCTATCTCGCTTTGGCGCGGTTCGCGAGGCCTTGGCCATCTTGCAGAAGCTCAAGGAAATGGACGACGAAACCTTTAAGCTGGATTATTTGGGAGAGTTGCAAAATCGGCGGATCAACAATCTGGTGGAACTCGCCTCCAAGTTGGGGGAGACCCAGCAATTCGAAAAAGCCGAACCGTTCGTCCTGCAAGCCTTGGAGATCTTCAAAAAACTTCCGGAACAACCGAAAGAGGACAAAGCCAATCTTTTGAATTCGCTGGCCTTCGCGCAGAAAAATACAGGCAAGCCGGCGGACGCGGAGCTCAATTATCGTGCTGCTATCTCCTTGGATCCCCAGCCGGTTTACCAAAACAACCTAGCCACACTCTTAAAGGAACAGGGACTGTACGAAGAGGCGGAGGGATTGTTCCGGAACGCTTTGGAAGGCTTATCCGAAAGCGACAGCTATAGGGCGGTGATCTTGAGCAATTTAGGCGATATTCTACAGGCAAAAAGAAACTCGATCGAAGCCGAGAAATGCTATCGCGCCGCAATCGAGATCTATAAGGCGCGGCTCGGGCCCGCCCATTTTCACGTGGCAGTCAACCTAAGCCGTCTCGCGGATCTGCTCCTATGGACCATGAGGCCGGGCGAAGCGGAAAAAGCCATCAAGGAAGCGATTTCCATTTTCGAAACCTCATTGGGGCCCGAGCATGATCGAATAAGGAGCGCCTATACCCAGTTGGAAATGATCGCAATCGCAAACGCACTTCACAGACGTTCGCAGGCCCTGAGGGCCGGTCGAGGTGGGGACTAAGAATGCTACGGCAAAAACGAATAGGCGCATTCGAGATCGAGGTGATCCGATTTCTGGAAGACGAGCTGGGGCGCAGCCTTCCTTTTCTTGATGAGTTGGATGAAAACTCCTTTGGAATCGTCGAATCTGATCAGCATGTGATAGCATTGGCCTTGCAGGGCAGTTTCCTGGAGCGGCTTCCGGAGAATATCGGGCACCTTTCCAAGCTGAAAATCCTGAATCTGAAGGGCTGTCGCCTCGATCGGCTGCCGGAAAGCATCGGTGAACTCGGTCAATTGAGAACACTCGGATTGCGCTCCAATCGCTTAACCTCGCTTCCCGAAACCATCGGCAACCTTCATGAATTGAGGGCCCTGAGCCTGAGCGAAAACCGGCTCATCAGCCTCCCCGAATCCCTCGGAGATCTGATCAACCTCCGGGAATTAATTCTACCGGAGAATGAATTGACCTTCCTGCCTGCCACGATCGGAAAGCTCGCCAGTCTCCAATTGCTGTCGCTGAGCGAGAATAAGCTGAAAACCCTCCCTGAGGAAATCGGCTCCTTGCTCAACCTCAAGGAGTTTTATGCTTCAGGGAACGAGCTAACTTGCCTCCCGGGCAGCATAGCCAAGTTGACCGCCCTCCAGAAACTGGATTTGGACGGCAATCCTCTGGACCAAGCATCGGTGCAAGCGGTCAAGGTACTGGCGTCTTCAGGTTGCCTGGTATCGTTACCAAAAGAAAACCCGATCCTCGCGCGCATGGCGAAGCTGGTTTCGAATCCGGGGGGCTTGGCGGAAACCCCTTCGGGTGAAGACATAGCTACGGCCATGAAAGCCGTCTTCATCAGCCTGATTCCGTACTACGAGTGCGTTCGCGTGACCTACGAGGAGGATTTCTGCGTTTCCGAAGCCAGGCTATCCCGAATTGAAGCGACGGATTGGGGGATCAAGTCATTGGTCACCTTTCAATCCGGCTACGAAGAACCGGGAAAAGAGTGGGACTTCTTTTCCAAATGGGACAACCTGATTTTCACCGCGTCTAAGTGGTTCATCCTGCATATTGGAACCTTCACTTTCCATAATTCGCATATGAGCAACTATGACTACGCTAATCGCGGTATCAATGAAACCAACAAGATGTTGGGCATAGACCGAACAATCGCGCGGGTCGAGAGGCCCATGAACGGCGAATATTGGGGGAAGGTCGGGACGGAATACTGGAAAGCGGGCAGGTTTCCGGAAGCTGAAGCCGCGCTGAAGAAAGCATTGGAATTGGATCCGACTTCGGCGCAAGCCTGGGGACAGCTCGGTTTATTCTTCAACAACCAGGGCCGCAAGCAGGAAGCTTTGGAGGCGATGGAAAAGGCGATACACCATGCGCCGGCGGGTTGGCGGGGTTTCGCAGTCATGCAAAAATACCGTAGCCAATTGATGGGTTGAAAGCTATCCTCGGTCCCATCGCCCTAAATAACCTTTAGTTGATGGGATCAAAACCGCAATAGGATAGGGATCCGTATGGGCAGTAGGATTAAAATCGGCAGTATTGAAAACGGAAGCCTTCTTAGTACGTCGGGTGGTTACGAAGCTACTCAACCCCTGCAGAAGGACTTCCTGCTCATGAATATAATTGCACCAGACCTTTATTGGTCCCTGCGCCATACTATTGAGCGCCGCAGGCACAAATCCCGAATACCATTGAAGTCAGCCGGTGCCGAATCCTGCTTCTTTTGCATGATGGTCAGTCGCCCAGTGAGGTCTCCCGGCACCTTGCGTGCAATCGTACCTTGATCTATAAGACCATGTATCGATTTGAGGAACGCCGGGAGTAGGGTTCGGCCGACCGGCGTTTTTGCCCAAGCCTCGAAAGGTCACCAAAGAGCTTCTGAACCGGCTTCTATTTTTTTACTGGAGGAATCGCCCCGGGGTGTAGGCTGGGAAAGGTCCAGTTAGACCTTGGAACTTCTGACCCTGGAAATCGAGCGGGAAATCGGGGTCAAGCTGAATCCCAGTCACATCCGTGCCTTGCTTGTTGACCAAGAATGCACGTCGGTGACTGAAGCTGATTTTTCGGTCCAAATCAAAGATTAGAAAATGCTCTTTATAGACGTGCTTCCCTACGGCGCCCGGCGGCTGCTCCCCTGCCTTCGAGAACTTACTGTAAGCCTAAACCGCCCGGTTATGGCTCTTCTCCCAAGCCACCGCGAACTTCGCCTTACCCACGACCCCTGGAATATTCATCACGTTATCCCTGTCCTTCTTTTTCTCCGACTCGGGGAGAAAGCGGTAATTGATCATCAAGGGATGGATGCGCTTCTCATTGTCCCTCTTCTCGCCGTAAACCCATCCATTCCGTCGGCGGGACTCCATCCAACCATCGTGTTCCGCTTCCGCCAGAAGCTCGATCCGCTTGAGCAGGATTTCTTCGAGTTGGGGCCGGGACAGGACGTCGGGAGTATTGGCCGGACCCAGCATGAGGCCGGCCAGGCTGAGCAGCCAAGGGATGCGTGCAGCGGCATCGACGTTGTCGGCCTTGACATGCTCGGGCAATTGGTCGAAATCCATGTCGAAATCCATGGTATTGCCGTCCTGCTTGCACTGGGCCCGGTAGCTTTCATGCACAACGGGCGCCAGGGCTGCGGCCTGCTTCCGGAATTCGTTATCGCGCGAGGCCAGGGTCTCGATTTCCTTGAGGTCGGCATGCAGGGAGATGACGTCCGGGGGCGGCAGGTCGGAACGCAGGAGCCTGCCTTGCGATCCATGGTTCTTGAGCATGTCCGCGATCTTGGCCAGGGAGCGGTTGCCATGCTTGTACTTGCCCACCCGCAGCAAAGCGCTGAGAAGGCCCCGGTCCATTTCCACCAGTTGGCGGTCGCCGAACCCCAACAACCGGCGCAACAGGATGGCGCGGCGGATGGGGAAGCATGTGTCCAAATCATTTTTGGGGTTCGGACCGAGCACGTCCATATAGCCGGAAAGCCGGCTGGCGAAATCCGGTCCCTTTTTGTCCCGGAATTCCTTTTCCGCCCGTGCGAAGTCCCGCTCTCCCGCTTCGCCTTCATCGAATTGGATCCGGGTTGGGCCGAAGGTCTTGAAGCTGTCGCTGACGCCTCCCGCGAAGACGAAAATGCACTTGCCGATCAGGTGGGTGGCCTGACCTACCTGGAAGGTGCCGTCTTGCATCGGAGCCAGGAAATATTGCAACCACTTGTAATATCCCGCATCGAATTCGTCCCAGAAAACCACCGGAGTCCTGCCGTAGATCGCCTGATCCCGTATTTGCTGGAACGCCCCATCCAAATCCCCGGACGATTCCAATTGCGACAGATTGTACTCCAGGAACGGCACGCCATCGCCGAATACGGCCAACGCGATCTGCTGCACCGCGAAGGATTTGCCCGAGCCGGGCGCACCGAAGACGCCGAGGTTGAGGGGTGGGCTGGAGTTCGGGACGTTCCGGTAAACTTTCATCAGGGACTTGACATTGCGCAGGTTTTCGATTTCCGATCGATCAACGGTGAGCAGCTTCCGGAAGGCGAGCCTGGGCACGTCGAGCAGTGCGGCGGGGCCTTGCACCGCTACCCGGGCGGCCACGCCGTGCATAGGGATATTGTGCGCTTCCGGATCCCCGTGATTGGCGGCCAGGATGGTCCAGGTCTCCACGCGGTATGCATCTTGTTCCCAGGGGATGGCCGCCGTCCCCAAGGTAAGGGCTTGCTCCGGTTCCCAACCCCTCTTACGCGCCTGGTCAGCGGGAATGATTCCGGCTCGCAGGGTGATTTCCCGGCTCATTCCGGATAGGTCCAACGCCGGCGCTTGATCCCAATCCACGCTGCCCCGTCCATGCGCCAGAGCATGGCGGGCCGAGCACAGACCTCCGGTTAAGGCATCCTTGACGGACGTATCCAGGTCCGGGGGGATGGGCGCCGCTTGGGCATGACGCACAAGCAGAAGCAAAAGGGACGAAGCCAAAGAAGTAGTGGCCCCGAATACGATACCGGTATGCTCGTCTTGGAAGTCCCCTTCCAACCGATCCGGATCGAAATACAAGGTGCATCTCGGTTTTCCGGAAGGCTTCGGTTCTACGTGCAGGACTCCCTCCAGCCCTATCTTGATGAAAAGGTGCCGGCACTGCAGCAAGGGACCCAGGATCGGATTTTCCCGCAACTCCTTGATTAGATCGAGAGCGGTGCGCTCCCAGGACACGGCACGGGTGATGCGCACTTCCGCCTTGCGGATGTCTTCCGCATCCAGGAGCAGGACCAAACGGTCGGCATGCCTGTTCAGGGCGCGCAGGAATTCGTTGCCTGCGAGCGGGAGCGAGGTTTTGCAAAGGATCCAGCGGGGCGGCTTGGACTGCGTCGAAGAAAGGAAAGGCGGCCAGGCGGCTTTCTGCAGATGGTTCCGGAATGCGAGCCCCACATCATCCACGACCAAGAGATCGCAATCCTCCCGAGCCGCCGCCGAGATAGGCAATTCCCATGGTCCCTCAGCCAATTGGGTGCCGTATCCGGGGGATTTTTCCATGCGCCAGATACGTTTGTCCGTGCCGGAGGCGGGGAAAGGCTTCCAATATTCCATGCTGTGCAAATGCTGGGGAAGGTTGCCGAAGCTCTCCTGCTTCAAGCCATAAGCCAAGGAAATGCGGGGCCAAGGTATGGAAGCGGTTGGTTCCCCGGACTTTGGCGAAGCTTCGAGGCCACTCTTAAGGCTGGTGAAATCATCGCAGATCCCCTGCACAAGCTCATGCAGATAAGAGGAGTTTCCAAACCCTTGGCGCAAAGTCGTTCCCAGACGAGCCGTCGAGAATGGTGATACCCTCTCGCCTTGAAAGATGCGGGTCTCCTTGAGAACGTCTCCGGTTATCAGGACTCTGGCGTCGGATTTACCTGTGATCTCCGCCATGACAAACCTCCGGGGTTGGACTCCAAATATAATACGGGATGAATCGATTACTATTATTTGCAGCCGGATTCCTATCAAGGGACAGCGATGCGTAAGTATTTGTACGTTGCCTGCGACGGCGGCATGCTCAATACCCTGGGAGGATCGGGGGGGATCCTGCAAATCCCTCTCAATGGGAATGGCGAAAAGCCTTACTATCACGAATTCCCTTACGGCATGGGAGGCTCGCCCCACTTCGTGAAGCAGTCGCCGAATAAACGGCACCTGGTATTATCCTGTTCGAACACCGCGCAGATTTACGTCTTTCCCCTTAAAGCCGATCATTCCGGATATGATCTGGAAAATCCCCGCATCATCAACAATTTCAGCAATCTGGGTATGACCAGCGGAGGTCCGGAATCCACCACCGATTTCTTCGACTTCTGGGGGGATAACGACACACCCGGCGACGGAAATCACATCGTAACCCATTTCAACCTGCGCCTGATCAAAGTGAACCTGCTGACGGGAGAAATGAAGGTTCTCCATAATTTCTCCTACTTCGGCCCCAATGAATGGAATGGAACATCCGAAAAACGGCTCAAGCCGGAACCCCCGAAATACCTGCACCAAGTCACCACCAAAGGCGACTACATCATTGTCGATGATGCCTTGGCCAAATGCATTTTCGTGTTCAAGAAAACGGGTATCGATACCGTTGAATTGCTTTACCAGGCGGGCGACGGGTATCGCAGCGGACATCATTGCGAATACATCGATCCCCTCGGCAGGTTGACGATTGCGCGCCCCTCTTTCAATTTCATGTCCTTTGGAAATGCCTTCAAAATCCAGGACAATGTCCTTTCCCTATACACCCTGGGCGAATCCAAGCCGCTGAACATCAAGACTTTCCATTACGCGTTGTTTATCGCCAACCACGCCCCCGTCGATACTTTCGTCGACTACCCGTATTTCTATGGCGCGTACGGCGTACCCGGCAGCGTAATGAAAATCAATCTGCATACAGGCGCCATCGAAAAACAAACCCGGATCGAGCTGCCGCCTTTTTGGAAACGTTGGCTCTATTTCCTCGCCGATTACCGTTCCTGGCAAATCTCCCATGGGACCGGCATGAAGGGGTTCGACCGCCCGCAGATGGACATCCATCAACATTACCTGGCTTCCTTCATCGCCACGGAAGCGGGCACGCGCGGCGGTTTTTTCACCCTGGCCCCCGACCCCGTAGAAAGAATCATCTATGCCTGCCACCGGGGATTGAATCGGATGTACGTGCTGGATAAGGACACGCTTAAGGTTCTGGATAAAAGGCAATTGCCCCTCAGAAGCCCCAGCCGGGAGCTCTTCAGCAAATTCCTATACAGGCGTTCCAAATACCTGTCCCGCGGTTTGGGCACCCATCACGGCAAGGTCGCCATCCTGCCGGATCCCTTGCATGAGGATACGCCGAAGGCGAATATCCCTCGGCCTTCAGAATGAGCCGAACGATGATGTCCGCGTGGAATTTGCCGGATTGGAAGAAACTGGCCGAAATTCTTTCGAGTGCGGCGGGATTTTCCCCGGACCCTGGCCAGGTAAAACCGGAATACGAGTGGGATTTCTGCATCCGGATGGCGGGGACAGATGACACCGGGCCCTCCAGTCTTGAACTCTATCATCCCTACTTGGATCCCGAATGGGTCGCAGCCTCAGCGCTGCATGAATTCATCCTGGCCGACGGGGATCCAATCGTCAATAAGCCTCGGACTGGAAGGATCGAGTCCGGTGGCTATGCCTGGGGATGGATCTGCAGGCAGGTCTCATTGAACCCGAATCTGTGGGCTTCCTCCAAAATCAAGAGCGGATACGATCTGCTGAGCGCCCTCTATCTATTTCTGGATGGGCGCTACCGGATTGGATCGTCCGCCAGCTACTTGATTCCCAGGGAATCGCGGATTCATGGATGGTTGAGCAGTGAACGATTGTTCCTGACCGAGATCGGAACGCTCTCCGTCGACGGGGGCAATTATCACTATTTATGGCGACTTGCGCGGCATGATGCCCAAGCGAATGCCCTAATGACCGGTTACAAACCGGCAGCCCATTATCGCTTGACGGGGAAGTCCGGCTTACAAGATTTGGGCAGCGAAAATGATGTATGGGCTGGATGCCTGCTGGCCCTTTTTTTCGAATCGCGCAAAAGGATGGGAGCTGGCTTCAGCCTAGATTTGGCGGGCGCCTATCATAACCGTGAAGATAGCCTGCGATTGGTTAAAGATTGCCTGAACCGGTTGCGGAACCAGCCTTCGGATGAAAGGTCCGCCGAGGGACAAGCAGATTGGATGAGGCTGGAGCAGGTCGTCGGCAGGGAGATCGCAAGCCTGCGGAACGGCAAGGGTTTGGATTTGGAGGGATTGGGGAATGCCATGGATGCGGTTCAGGTCCGGAGACCGGCTGGATCCAAAGTCCCTCCCGTAACCCCGCGAGTGAAAAGACCCAGCGGAGAATCCATCAAAATAAATCTTTATGACATCGAAGAGGAGCTTCTCCTGCTGATGAAGGACGAAGATCGGGAGCAATTGAAAATCCGGGTGGAGACCATGTCCGGGCCCTCGAACCCGCTCTTCATCGTCGGCCCCAGCGGTTGCGGGAAAACGACCTTGGCGCGCCATATCCACAAGAGCATTCTGGGGCAGGATGAGAGGACCTTTTTGGATTTGAACTGTGCCCAATTCGGAGGGGATACAAACATGGTCCGCTCGGAAATCTTCGGTCACACCGCGGGGGCATTTACGGGCGCAGGAAAGGCAAAAAAGGGAATCCTGGAACGCGCATCCATGCCAACCCCGAGGAGCGCGAACCGGACTTCCATGGGAACGGTATTCCTGGATGAGATCCACCATATGCCGCTGGATTGCCAGGCATTGCTTCTCAAGGTATTCGAATCTCCCCACCAATTCATTCCCCTGGGCGGCGCCGAGCCGATTACTTTCATGGCGCGGATCATCGTGGCTACCAATGTGCAAGTCCAGAAGATGCTCCGGGAATCCCGGTTGGCTGAGGATTTTTTCCATCGCTTGAGCTTCTTCGTGATGGAATTGAGGCCATTGGCGAGCGTTCCCGAGGCGCTAAGAAGCGCATTCACGCGGTTATGGGAGCACTCGAAGCAAACTTATAACGCGCCCTTCCTCGGGCCGATTACGGATCCACGCTATCGGAATATCCTGAATGCTTTCCTGGACCCCGGCAGGGTGAAATTGCCGGGAAATTACCGAGATGTCCGTTCACTCTGCACCGATGCCATTTTCAAGTTAAAGGTGAGGCAGAAAGATGGAGAATCCGAACCCACCTTAAGCGATGCGGATATCGATTCTATCATCCGCAAGAGGTCCGCATTTGCCATTCCCGGCGATTCCGGACCCACTCCCATCGCTTCCGCAAACAATGGGCATAAGCCTATCCGACCCCATGACGATGCGGAAGCAGTACAACGTTTATTGGTCCATCTCTCGGCGCGCCCTGCCAAGGGTCGCTTCGACCGGAAATCGGCGGCAATGGTCCTCGGGTTCTACACGCAGAGCGGCACGCCTGCGACTACTGAACTCTGGGGATTCATCGACAAAACCTTGAAACCGGCGTTGCAGCACGATAGCCCCTTGGTCACCGATCTATCCTCCGATCAGAAAAAACTGCTGCGCGAGTTCGCTGCTCCTCTCCGGCATCGAACAACCCGCTTCCAAGCGGCAGGTTGAGACGCAGATCGCCTTCCGGTCTTCCTTCGCAGGCGGCTTCTGACGTCGCTGCGGAATATCCAAGAACATTCAAGAATATTCCTGCTCCTGATAGACATGTGGTAAGGGTCCAAAACCTTACGGTTTCGGCCTTTTGCTTCCTTATTCTGCACGGCACAGCCATTGCCATTGAACCTCGGTACCAAAAAACCAGGAGCAATGCATGCGCAAATCAAATCAGACTTCCCGCCCCCATCAGCCCGTGCGCAACGCGCAAGCCTTTTCCCTTCCCGCCCGAATTCGGTCAGGCGGCCAAGATTCCGAAAAGCTTTACCAGGATCTGGCGGAACCCTTGCACCGCTTCGCATGCAGGTGGACCGGATCCGATGACGACGCGAAAGATATGGTCCAAGACGCATTTATCGGCGTCCACCGGAACCTGCATGCGTTCCGCGGAAAATCCCGTCGCGGCGGAAACGCGGGCGTCCGTACCTGGATCTATACCATCACACGGAACGGCTGTTACCATCTGCACGAGCGGCAGCGGACACATCGCGAGAAGGAAGCGGAGCTTGCGCAGGACATCGGCCTTGCCGGGGCGGCTCAGCGCAATGTCGAACGGGATCGCGCCTCGGCCTGGGTGGAAAGGCTGCTGCGCCTCGCGGATAATCGCACCCGCCTTATCCTTCAGCTTATTTTCTTGGAGGGGTGTACCCAGATGGAAGTCGCGCAGAAATTGAAAATATCGCGGCAGACCATTTGGAAAGCCATTATCCGCTTCCGCGAATTGGTACTGGCCAGGGTGGAACAACCTTCCGACCTGCAGGAGCTCTGGGAAGGGAGCGAAGCTTTCGAGCACGATGCGTTGCCGGCGATGGCCTAAGAAGCCGCCTCCCCCATCAACTCGGCCTGCAGCGCGACCATCAGCTCGGTTTCCACGTTGTGCTTGACGTAATAGAACTTGCACGAATGGGGCACCAGCCGCTGGGTCATGGTCAACTCATGCACGATGAGACCCAGCATGTAGTACGCGCGGTTGGACTCCCGGGACCACTTCAGGGATTGGAATAGGGGGTTACCCGCGTTGAGACCGATTTTCAGACGGGCCTCCGCGTCGATTTCCTTAGGCGGACGAACCAGCAGCTTGTCCTCGTGATCGAAGAAGGCCGCCAACACATTCGCATCGCGCCCTTTCGCTTCGAACAGTCCCAGGTCGACATCCTGCACCCTAAATTGGAAATTAGACCTCAGGACCCGGGCCACCGACTCGCGCCGTAACCAAGCCGAAAGTTCTTCCAGGAGCCGTTGTTCCTCCGGATCCGAAGGTGGACGGGAATTGAGACGCAGATCGCTGGCAAGATCTTCGGCTTTTATGATTCCATCCTCGACGAGCTTCCGGATCCATTCCGGATTGCGGCCGATTAGGTCCAGGTCAACCTGGAATCCGCCGAATACCGCCTGGAAGACTTTGGCCACGTAGTCCGAAGGCATGCCTTGCGGCCGGTACTTGGACAGGACCAGGACGAAATCATGCCGATACCTGCGGTTAAGCCAGTTCACCGAATGCATTTCCGCGCAATAGAAAAGCGGGAGACCCGAGGTTTTTAGCTTGCACATATCCATGAGGGAGAACAAGCCGCGCTTCCCCTCCAGGGTGAACAGCCGTTCTTCAAACAAACGGCATTCCACGCTGGCGGCATCGGAAACGTACCGGCCGCCGCGGATGTCACGGGCGAGCCGGCCCAGACGGCGCCGGAAAACATATTGATTCGCATAAACCAGGCTATGCCTCACCTGGAGTCTCGGGTTTTCCTCGGACAAGCGGCGCAGCAGGCAGCCCCGCAGCAGGGAAGAAAGTTCCTTGGCCATGCGACAGGCCGCCGCGTCCCAAGGGAAGGAATTCCGAGACAGGATGACATTCAGGTGGTTGCAGTTGAGATCCACGCAAAGTTCGGGAAGCTTGGGCATCTCGAGGAAATCGATCCCGCCCTCGCTTTCGCATTCGTCGGCGATCTGGTCAGGGATAAGCGTGCGCAGGTAATTGTATCTGCACAGGATCCGGACCTCGGTCTTAACGGCGGAATAGATCCGTCCTTTGATGTACCCTGTGTCGAAAAGGCGGGTATGCTTGCCTCGCTTCCAGATGGAAAGCGGCTTGCGATTGTTGATCGTTATGTCATAGGGATAGAAGCCGGCCTTCCCCTCGATCCAACGTTTGCAAACATCGGGGGAACGCGCCGATCGGAACGTCACCTCGATACGCGTCGCATAGGGCAAGGGTTCGTCCAGGGCTCGAGCCTCGATGGCCGGCGGGACCGCCGGATCCCCAACGGTGAAGGTGATTTCCGCCTGTCGGTCCTCGCAGCGGGTGGTGACGCGAACTTTTGCCGTCTGCAAGTCGGGGTCGAATAGGCTGAAGAATCCCACGCCGAACCGGCCGATGCGATCCCCGGAAAAACCCTTGTCCGTGCCGCCGAGGGTAAGCAAACAGCGCACCCGCTCCAGGCTCATGCCCTCGCCCCAATCGGTGACAGAGGCGCATTTCTCTCCGAAGGCCAGCTCCACGCGCACTTTCTCCCGATCCAGATCCGGGGGATAGGCATCGACGGCATTGGAAACGAGCTCTTCGAAAGCACGACCCACGTCGTTGGCAAACATCCGGCTAGCCAGCTTCCGGTAACCTTTGACCGCATCAACGGTATACATCCCGCCGCTTCTTTCGAACAGAGGTTTGTCCGCGCCTTCTTCCCCGTGGCCATCCCGCCTATTCATACCGGTCTCCTTTATCATATTGGCGCCAATCATCCTCGTCGTCGCTCCAGCGGAAGCATTGTATCCGGGGCACTTTCTCCGTGTGCGAACCCTGCTCCCCCAAGCAACGGGCCGCGGCGTCTTGCTGAATCAATGCCTCGCGCACCTCCTGGCTCAAATACCGGAACTGCTCTACCTCTCCCGAAAGCAAAAACTCCCGCAGGCACCAATGCCCCGCCAGTAGGGGATCTTTGGCTGCGAATCGCAAATGACGTTCCAGATCCGGATGGTTCAAATTCAGGACCACCTCTTTCCCCTGCGACAAGAACTTGCGACTGGTCGCGGGAGTACGGCCATCCATCTTCACCAATCGTCCAAGGCGGAAACGTATGGAAGGGATTTCCGCCGCGCCGCCGATTTGCTGGTCTTCGCCGCGAATCAACTTCCCAAAGCGCCGCAGCGCGTATTCGATAATGTGGGAACCGAGTGTCTGACTCTCCTCGTCGGTCTCCGGAAGCAAGGGTTGATCGGTCCGATGTAGGACGAGGCATTTCTGAAAGCGTAACTCCAGGCGACTCAACCCCGACCCAGATGATCTGGTGGGAAGCTCCATCACGTCTTTATCGAAGTCAACGTCCTGCAAAGGTCCTAAATGAGTTTCCAGCATTTTCCTCATTACCGAGGTAAGGCGCGCCGCGTCCAGCATGTCCGCCGCCGCCTGGGGCGGGGAATCCAGGGGTCCAACCTGGACCTGGAAAACGCGGAGCGGTCCCAGCCGCCTCCATGCGGTCAATTTTCCGACACTGGCCTTGCCGAAAGGAAGCACGGGAAACAAAGGGATCTCCTTTGCGGGACGGAAAAAGAAATCCTGGCACAGGTAAGCGATCACCAGGCTTTCATCTTGATCCCCAAAGACTCCCGATTCCTTTCGCTCCAGGCGCCGACATGCGGCCTCCACAAGCGCCGGCATTACCTTCTCGCGCAAATGGCTTCCCAGGAGATAATAGGCTTCATTGCGCTTGACGGCATTGCGGCTGATGGGCACCTCGAAGGCCTGGCTGTCGGCGAGAAACTGCAAGCCCGACGGACTCCAGGGATCATTCCATCCCATGGTATCGAAGAGGGTGGGGTCCAGGCACAGACGGATGCCGCCTTGATAAAAGTGAAAGCCGCCTCCACCACCATCCAAGCGATACCAAAGCTTGCAGATTCCCCCGGGAAGATCCACCGACTCCAGCGCGATCCAGCCATCGTTTTCAGGCGCGTGGACGATCTGGACTTTTTCCAGCCGTTCCATGACGCTATCCCGATATTCGCAATGGATTGGCCGCGAAGCATAGCGGCAATATTCTTCCGCCACCCGGATCACGCCCTCCATGCGACGATCCAACTCCTGCGCCTCCCTCGCCGGCCATTCCAGGGTCACCGTGGTCCCCGCGGGCCCGCCCCGCGCTTGGTAAACCCGCATGTTACCCTGGCGCACAGAGTCCAGGTGGAGGATGGTGCGCTCCTTTCCATCGCAAGTATCCACCATATAACTGCCGAGCGTGGAGTCCGCCCAAGGCGATAGCTTCCCGACGCCGTGGCGGCCCACGGTAGACCCATCCCCGTCCTTGAAGGACTCGAACACCGTCAAATAGCGCTCGATCTCCGCGCGGCCCATACCCTTGCCATCGTCCTCGAATAGGATCTGCAGGGGAAATTTTTTCCCCTCCAGCCAGCGCCCACGCACCCGGATCGCGGTAGCGCCGGCATCCAAGCCGTTGGCAATCAGCTCCCGAACGTATTCGAGCGGATTGGCGAATTGCCTTCGGATGGACTCCAGGAGGTGCGGAACATCAGCTTGGATGCTCTTGGCGGCGAGCGCTTTCAAAGCTTGATCGAGATCGGATTGGGATCGAGGGGTCATGTTTTCTCCTTGCCCGCTGGTGTGGACGGGCCGGCATTACGTTGGAGTATGCAACTTAGGGAGATGTCAACAGGATAGGGCTCGAAAGACGGCGGAGTTTGCGCGTTCAGACTTCCTCAAGATCCAAAGTCCCTTCACAAACCAGTTTCCTGCATCCCCTCATCCTCTCCAGCCTGATTTTGCCCGGCCTTTCCTCGAGCCTCCTGGCTAAGCGTTCCAGTCGCGCTTCCAAGTTGGAAGACACAGCCGGATCGCCCCCGACCTTGAACTCGGAAAGAAAGAAAAGCGTTTTGCCGTTGGATACGTAAGCGCGCAACATACTCAGGAGCAGCTTGGCCGGCACTCCTTTGATCAAGGGTTCGCTATTCAGGAACATCGTGCCGGCTTCCTGGTAATATGCGAAGCGCAGATCCACCTCTGCGCCCTTCGCAGCATTCCGAGTCTCCACTACCTTCATTCCTTGCATTTCCCCAAGCCATCGACGTTGACCGACATTGTGCAATTCGGCCAATCGAATACCGCCTTCATTTTTCCCCCGAACCCAAGACGGCAACCGTGGAGTTGCGGAATTTCTCCAGGCGTTTGGTGATGGTCACCCTGGAGACGCCGAAGCTTGCTGCCGTCTGCTCGTGGGTCAAGTCCTTGTAAAACATCATCTCCAACATTTTCTGCGTTTGCGTATCGGCCAAATCCAGAACACGGCCCACCAGGATCTTGTCGTCCCAATCTTTTGCCTCGTCCTTGCCCTCCGGGTGATCGGCCAGGAAGGCTTGGACCTTCCGGTTTTCCCGCCTGTTCCGCTCCCGGTACTGGTAGCACTCGTTCAAGGTTATCCGATATACCCAGGTTTTCATTTGGCATTGGTTCCGGAATCCTTCCAGGTGCCTGAAAACGTTCATGAAAACCTGCTGGCTCACGTCTTCGGCTGCCTGTTTACTCTGAGTGCCCTTGAGGCTCGCGTTGTAAACCATCTGCCCGTGCTTCTTGTAAAGGTCCGCCCATTTCCGTTCCTTGGACTCCGTTGCGTTCCGCATTCTCCCTCCCTGCCTCGGCGTGGGCCAAAACCATCCCTAAGGCCGCCTGGAAAGTGGCTTAAAGGAGATGGTTCCCTGGATTCGCGGACCGGAAACTTTCCGGTAGCCCGCGCCGAGTTTGCAAGGGGAAACATATTACGGACGTCCGCTGACATCCGCATACCTTTACTTACTTCGTACTTTTGCTTACGCGAGAGGCAGGTAGACTAAGTCTCTTTGAAAATCACGGGACAGTCCATCTGAAGGATGCGCACCCCGGGTTCAATGACGATGCGCATACGGTGGAACCGATCCGTCAAGCGCACCCGCAACTTTTCCAGAAAGGCCTCCAGGTTCGGATTCCGCCGGTTGAGAATACCCGTGTCCCGCTTGAAGTCCGCCAGCAGGAATCTGGTCTTCCCCGAGTCCCGGTGGGCGCGCAACATATAAGACAGGAGCTCGGCCGGTACGCCCCTGATGAGCACCTTGCTATTGAGCTCCATGATATTCTCTCCGGCCGTATAGGTGAAAACGGCTTTTTCGATCAAGGAGTCGAGCAGGCACGCATGCTTGGCTTCCAGCCTCTCTTGCAATTCGGCCTTGGATTCCACGATGTCGCTGAGAAGATGGGTCAAGGCAGCAGTGTTATCCGGCTGGTGGCGGGGAAACCGGACCTTTCCGATCCATACCGGAGCATCGTAAGCGCAACCCACATGAAGCACTTCGCGGCGGCGCAAAGGGCAATGGTAAGGCTTGTGAATGAGGTTCACGGTCCAATCGGGAGGAAAGAGATGATCCAGATCAACATCGAGTTTGCGGCAATGCTCCTGGAAGGGAATGCGTCTTCCATGGTCCTCGCCATCGATGAGCAGGCGGTCCCCCTCCACCCTCATCTCGCAGTCCCATAGGATGTGCTCCACGCATCCGGTCTCGGCCAAATCGTCTACCCTTTCGAATGGCGGCAAGCCCAGCACCCTGGGAGCATTGGTGAGCATCTTGAGGCCGAAAAGTTCGCTGTGGTAGGTCCACTTGATATTGAGGTTCTTATCGGGCGCCCATAGGCACCAGGCCGTTCGGACATCGTCCTGCTTTTCGACTCTCAGAACCTCGCGGTAGCTACCCGGAATGAATTTCTCGGTGGTATCGGCCATCAGTTCCAACACCTTGACCCGCAAATCCTTGGCCGTATAAATGGAATGGACCTTGGACATAATCCAGCGGGTAAGGGTGGGCGCGGAAACCGGGGTGCCATCATTGATCCTGAACACGACCGTATCCATGAATTTCTGCACATCCATCCCGTGCTGGACCAGGAAGAATTCGATGCACCACATGACCCGTGCCACGTATTCCTTGGGAGCAGCCTTGCTCGTATCCCAGATATGGCGAAACAACTCGGCCCCGGTGAGGGTGCGGCCCGCGGATTCGAGGGGAAGGCGATTCCAGAATTCGAGGATGAGCTCCACGGGCCATAGGAGGAGCATGGTTCCGTACAGGCTGCGCAGCAGATCATTCTGCATCAAGGGCCGTTTGCACAGGTTGTCGGGCATGAAGCGCTTGGCGAGGAATTCATCCATGGAGAGGGGTGCGCGGTGGGGGTTGGTCCGTGAGATCATGGGGATTCAGTGCCGGAGCCATGTTTCCACGGCCTCATCTCCCCCGAAGGCAATGGGATAATTTCCCCATTCCTCCGGACGCACCCATTGATAAGCGGAGGATTCCGGATTCAAGCGTATCGTTCCCTGCCCCTTGCCTGCGAAGTACAGGTTGAGGCATTGCATGGCGCCTTCCCAGAGGGGAGGGTTGTTCCGGTAGAATAGAAAGCGGAAATCCGCGAAGCGAAGACCCGATTCCTCTTCCACTTCGCGCACCACGCTTTCTTCGGGAGTGGAGAGGTAGTCGATTTTTCCCCCGGGCAGGCACCACTCCCCTTCGCCATAACGGGTATTCCTGCGCCGGAGGAGAAGAAAGTGGCCATCCTCGTTTTCCACGATGGCCCGGACCACGGGCACGGGATATAGCCATTTTCCATCTCGGATTTCGCCGCCCGTTTCCATCAGCTTCTCTCCAATGGATAGATTTCCAGACCGGCTTTTTTCATTTTCTCCGGTAAACCGCGGATGGCGTTTCGATCCCAATCCCTCACTTCCTCGGCCAAATCCGCCCAGGGCACTAGGTTTGCGTTGACCCGATTCGGTTTGTCGGAGGTTTTCCCCAACTTCCATCCCTGCAACAGGCGTTCTACGTTCCAACGGCCATGTTCCATTTCGGCCATCATTTCCAGGGTTTCCGGAGACAGGATGCGGGGATCGGAAAAGTTCAGGGGGGTGAAATCCTTTCCCGGCCTCAAACCGAATCTCCCCCGTCTCAGGATGGTAGCAGCGAAGGCGGCCTGGTGGAAATTGGAGATCCTGAAATCCGCGGGCAGGGTTTCCCAGGGCCGGAGCTCGGGCCTCACCTCGTATTGGGACTGGGACCGGACGTATTCTTCGTGGGCCATCCGGGCTGCGGCCTCGAAGCGCTTGTCCTCCTTCACGTCGCCGGCATGCAGGAAAGCCATAACGGACATGGCGTCCTTGGGCAGGTTCACCAGGGCGGCGAGGCCGTCGGGTGTTTGCCGAGGCCACCAAGGCGATTCATCCAGGATATCCTTGGCGGCGCGACCGCAGGCCGCCACCACTCCCACCCGTGCTCCCAGCATCAAAGCCAAGCGAAATTCGAAGGCGGCAATATTTCCTCCGCCCACGCCCAGCAGCCGGACGCGAGAAGGCTGCACTCCGTACTGGAGAAGAGTGAACCAAGTAAAGAGCGGCTCGCGGAAGGAAAAGGCCGCTTGCGACCTTCTCGCCGGCAAAGAATGGGATTCATAGGCCTCGTCCTTGTTCGCATCGCTGGGAAGGAGGGTGGGGAGTAGCGCAAGGAGGCGCAAACCTTCTGCATGTTCGGCTGCTGCTTTCCTATCCCTCTGATTCTTCACAGCTTCCCTGATCTTCAACTTTCGCCAGGCATCGCCCAAGGCCGCGCCCATGCCGGCATTCGTGCCGGGCCCGAAAACCACACCTTCCAATCCTTCCAAGGCCGGGGCCAGAATATCCCCCCATTCCCCGATGTCCTTCTGTTCCATGCCGATGGATGCGTTGCCGGCCACGATCAGATATTTGTCCGTAGGTTTGGGATCCCCAAGGAATTTTTCAGGTACCTCGGTACTAAGACGGTGGAAGAATTCCCTTTCCGGACCTGACCCGGAGGTGAGCTTTTCGCCTTCCTTCGCTATGCCGGCTATCAGCAGGATCATGGCGGCCTCCTCCAGTTCCGGGACCCAGAGGTGATCCTCATGGCGGAGCTGATCCGCGAGGTCAAGCACTGAAATGCATTCCTCCCGCAACCGCTCCGTGGACGAATTACCCAAGGCGCGAAGCAGGTATCCGAGCGCCTCCGGTTTCCGGTCGAGGCGGGGCGGGTTGGAGAACCAATGCAGCCAGAACAGCGAGAAACAGGCTTCCGGAAGCTCCACCCCCACGGCCACGTGATCTTCGCAAATCCGAATGGCCTCGAAGATCCACGGCTGCACGGGTTCCAGGGCTTTGTGTCCTCGGCTTTCCTTGACGGCGGCTATCAAGTAGCGGCAGAAATAATACGGGTTGCCGGGAATCAGGGAATGCGCGACGGAATAATATTTTTTCGCCCGCAGCCTGAAATCGTCTTGCCGTGTCCTGGCGGCCGCATAACCCAAATCGTCCAGGGCCCGGGCTCGCAGGACGGACTCGGATTTTTCCGCCTTGGGGTCGATCGGCGCGTCGAGCTTTGCCAGGGCAAGCAGGCAGTCCAGGCCCTTTTGGAATTCCGGGCTTCCGGGTGGATGGAATCTGCACAGAGCATTGCCCCATTCCAGCCCCAATTGCCGATGCGTCGGCGTGTTGCCGTTTCGGAACGGCTCGGTCGTCGCGATGACCGCTTTCCAGCCCTCCCGGGTTCCCTGGATTTTGTGGAGCTTGGCCAAGCGCAAGGCCATGGCAGGCTGGTCTTTTTCTTCAGCGAATCCGCTCAGTAGGGCTGATTGAATCTCGATCTCGTTTTGTATTTCCGCCGCGCCCATGTATGCGCCCAAGTCGCCATGGTAGGCATCCATTCGCGCCATGAGTCCGTCCAGAAGTCCGTCCAGGGTTTCGAGCTGCGCCGCCAACGCATTGGCCTGCCGCTGATAAGCCGACGGTATTTTCATCGCCGTTTTGTACAGGCGGTCATGGAACACGTCGGCCCAAACATGCTGCATGTACGTGCGGATTTGGATTTCCGCCTTGCGGAGGAAGGGCTTCCCCTGCGGGCCCGGGGCGTTGATGGATGCGAGCAATCCGGGGTCGGCCTCCAGTCCGGGGGTTCCGCCGGAACGGGTTTGCACCACGAAATGGACGGATCGATAGCCGAATTGATTGGCCTGCAGGATTTTCAGCTTGTCTTCGCTGTTCTTCTCGTCCACTTCGAATTGCTTGCGGACGAAATCGCATAAGGCTTCGACCTCTTCCTGAGAATAGGCGATTATCCGGGCGCCGCAAAGATCGGTCAATTGATATGCGGGTTGATCGTACTTTTGCTTCTTTCGCAGGCACTTTTCGGCGAAGGAGGGCATGGATTTGACGCGGACCTGGACGGTGGCGGTGGGGGCAAGTTGGACCGCGGCTTTTCTCAGAACGGAGTCGAGGAAGACGGAGTAGGCCTCGTACCGCGGTCGTTCGCTTTGGAAAGCAGCGATTTGCGATTTCAGCCAGGTTAAATCCATAAGACCTCCCATGCATCCTTTCCCGTGGGCAAAAGCGTGGATTTAATTCCCGTGGGCCGCCGCGCACCTTTACCGCCTGCGGACCTCTGGGCAGCTCGCCAAGTGGGCTCGGAATCCGGAAAATTCCAGTTCTGGAGAAAAGTAATTCAGATCACTAAAAAACAGGGCGCCCTGGAATAGGAGACATTCTTGGCGAAACGTCGACCAAGGCCCACGTGGACGGAATTCACGCGGCCTGACTCCATGGGGGTATGGTCCAGTCCCCGCCATACCCCAAGTTCCCTTCTCCCCGCAAATCCCCCCATTAATCCCATGGACCCGGCCGTGCCTTGCCCATGTCGTACGTCGCTCGTCTCATGGACCGCATCAAGGAGCATGTCTTGAAAGCGTTCCGGAAAAAACATTCTTCGCTTTGGCCCGCGATGCGAGAGGGTGCAATCCCCTCGGATCCTTTGGCAAACTGGTGCAGCGCCCAAGGGGAGTATCGAAGAAGGGGCATTCTCTCTCAGGAACGAATCCGCCTTCTGGAAGCCCTCGGATTCGAATGGGATCCCATCGAATCCCTCTGGATGCGGCGCTATCGATTCCTCTTGCCCTTTCGAAAAAAGCACTCCGGCAAAAAACCAGCGTCCTAAGCCCGGATGTCGAAGAGAGAGCACTTGCCGCCTGGTTTGCCCAGCAAAGGAAGAAGCTTCGCCGGGGAAAGCTTTTCCGGCAGCGGCTTAGACTATTGCGGACCGTGATCCCAGAGTTTCAAGGCCAGGCATAGGACCCGCGCCGAAAACCTCGGTCCAAGGGCGCCGAGTAAGCCAAGCCCTCCTTGAAACGAAACCACAGGCATCCCCCAAAACAATGCGGGCGATAGGCAATGTTTGACGGCGCCCCAGAAAAAACCATTGTCAAATCCTTTCTCGGCTTTCCTTGCCGCGCAAACGAATAGAATCCTTTGGCTCCCTCTTGGGTGAACGGCCCATCCGCTCCGCTCGGCGTCAAACAGTCGGGCAAATCGGGCCCCTCATCCAAACAGGTCTCGTCGGGCTTTTTGAATTCCATTGCATGCAGCAGAGGCGCCTACGGCGCTTGCCCCCGGTCTTGACCGGGGACGATTAAACCTAGCGCACCCCCGTCCCGCGGGGGTTGCGCTAGAACCCCTCCCCTAAGTCTTCGACTTAGCGCCTCGCCGCATACGCGGCCCATTACGGGAACCCCAGCCGTACCCAGGCCAATCCGCCTCCCTGCGGGAGTCGGCTTGCCCCAGGTCCGGCCGCGCCTGTCGTCGCTCCGGTTGTCACGTTCCTCGCTTACGCGAGGCCCGCGCCAATCCTCACTCCTTTCCCTCAACCTTGTTCCAAGGTTTCGGCGGCGCTCTGGGGCCCCCGTAATGGGCCTCGCCTTCGCTCGGCGCCTGTCGCTGCGCGCCAGGGGGAGGGGTTAGCCCCGGGGACGGGGCTGCATTTTGCTCGCGCAAAATACGACAGAGCCGGACCCCAAGGCGGGTCCTCCGAAAGCCATTCAATCCAAATCCAGAATGCTGAAACGAAAACCGAATACTCCCATACAATACTCGATTTTCCAAAACCGGAAAGGCCTTTTGTCTCACCTTTGTAAAAAGGTGAAAAACATTTCGGAGCGGTGGAATACCGCTCGCAATCTCCGTAATTCATTCCATACCCGTATTTGTTGAGTGAAATGATGGAATCGCGCTTGCCTCTGAAACTCGGAGCGGACCGGTACCGCGGAATCACGGAAAAGTCCCGGGCCCTTCTTTTCCTTCTGCGCGAAGCGCCTTACATTACTCTCCCCGACGCGCAGCGCTATTTTTACCCCTCCCATAAAACCCTTTCATACACGCGTGAAATGACGCGCGTGCTCGTCCAAAATGGACTCGTCCATCGGCATCAAATGGGCGACGGCCATTTCATCTATTACCTGACCGAGATGGGCCATCGCATCGCGGAGTTCTATCTCGAAGACAGGCCCAAGTTCGATCTCGCCACGGAATCGTTTTACTACAAGCAGAAGCCGACCCGGCCCGCCGAGATCGCGAACTTCTTCCTCTTTCCGACCCGGGGTTTGGAGGTTTACCCCTTCACCCCGCATTACCTGAACGCGCATCCGATTGGACATACGCGCTCCCTATTGGAACTCTCCGTACTGTTCCGGCAGAGCTTTCGGTTCCGGCATGTTTTGTGGATGGATATGGTGAAGGCCAAGAAAACCGCCCTGCATGTTTCCTGCCAGCCGGATTTGCTCTTGTGCAATTCCCTGGCTGAGGAAACGGGGCGTGTGTTCATCGAGTTTGAAAATTCGCGTATCCGGGATATAGGACTCCTGGAAAAGATCCATCACCTGACCGAGCATCGCGCAGACTACTACCTGTTCCTGGCTGCGACGGAAGAGATTTTTCATAACCTCGGTCGCCTCATCCGAAAAATTCTCTCCGGCGACGTGAAGGTGAATCACCAAACCCTCTTCTTCAATCCCCGGGACCAAGCGGCCCTGAATCGCAATTTACTGTTAGGCCTTTGGACCCCGTCGTTCCGAAAGGAGGGGCCTTCCGGGCCTTTCAAATCCTTGGAATTGTACCGGTATGATCATGAGGTATTCGACAAGCAAATCTGGATTCCCGATCCCGTAAAATCCGGATCCGCGCCCTCAGAACCCCGCCCGGCGCATTGGCAGAAGGTCGGATATGCGGGACGCCATTTCGGAAAACGGAAATGGCTCCTCTCGGAAATCATCGACCCTTACGCCCCCGCCTTTCAACATGCCTTGGAAGAAGCCATGGCATAAGACTCTGCCGGGCCTGGATGCCCGAAACTTAAGGAAGTCAAAATGATTACGTATGAGATTCAAAAAGCCCGCTACCCAATAAAGAAAACACTGCTCTTCGATTTTTTGATTCCGCTTTTGCTCGTCGCCCTTTTGACCTACTACCTGGATCGGCGGTATGCGAGGATGGTTATGCAGTTCCTGGTCGATTTTCCATACCTCGGCCTCCGCATCTATAAGAGCCCATTTTATTTCTGGTACATCCATTACCACCCCTATCTGTTCGCGGGGCCGCTCCTTTTCTTCACGGTCGGCGTCAGCTATCGCACCGCCCGGATTCCCGGACCCGGACGGGCGTTCCGGCGCTTCTGGCAGGGACTTCTCCACAGGAATATTGCAGACGATTCTCCGAAGAATCCCTTTCCCCCGGTCTTCAATCGGCAGGAAGAGAAAATGAAAAGTTACCTCGCGGCTTGGGCGCAGAAGGCGCCCAACATTCGCATTCTCGGCTATTACAAACGATTCGCCTCGGACCTCGAAACCGATAAGCGACATGGGAGAAAGGTCGAGAAGCCGGAAGACTACTTCAATATCGTGATCCGGGAGGAGCAGCGGTACCGGCATATGCAGGTCTTAGGAAATACAGGCTCAGGCAAATCCTATTCCATCGTCGCCCCCATGCTGATTGAGGATGCCGCATCCTCCCATTTTGCGACCGTGACTTTAAACGGGAAGGCAGATCTCTATTTGTTGAAAGTCCTGGCCACGGGAGCGATGCGGGCGAAAGGAAACGTCCCGACCGCTCTCCTTTCTTTTCACCATAAGGAATCCCTTGCCTATGATCCGCTGTTGTTTGGCGATGCGGACAGCCTGACGAAGAAGCTCATGAATTCCTCCGAGATCAATCACCCGCATTACCGTCCATTCCAGGAAAGCTGGCTCATGGGGTTCTTCCGCATCATGCGGACCGAACCAGAAATAGACGGAACCATCATGCTGAAGCAGTTGTACCACTTCCTGAAGCGCCCCAAGGCGCTTCTCGACCAACTTGGGAAGCGGTGCAAGAACCCGGATAACCTGGCCCTCTTGCACGAACTGGCGGATACGGATCTCGAATCCTTGTCCGGCTTGGCGGCTCACGTGGGGAGCCTGGTTTTGGATGAAAGCCTCTCTCACATCTTCGACAACCCCAAAGGGCGCACCCTTAATCTGCGCGACCTGATCGAAAAGGCCGGAAACCTGTACCTGGATTTGGACACCTCGTCCAAAGGCCCCCAGGCACGGGCCTTGGGGCGGATGATCATCATGGAACTGCAACTATTGTCCGGGGCCCGCCAGGCGGGCAAGGCCCAGTCCACGATAGGGGTACAAGGCTACCTGGATGAGTTCGGGAGCTTTGCCTATAACGAGTTCATCAACATGCTCGACAAGTGTCGGTCCTCGAAAATCGGATTCCTCATCGCGCACCAGTCCGTGGGAAATCTCGAGCGGCCCAATCTCGCCGGCTCCTTTATGAATGAACTCGTCGACAACACCTACCAGAAATTCTTCCTGAACATTAATGCCGAGACCGCGGCCTGGGCAGCAGAGCAGATGGGCGAGCGGACGGTGGTCAAGAAATCCCTATCCATCGGACAGATGACCGACAAAACCCACATCCATGGCCGCGACAACCAGACCGTGACCTACCGGGAGGAATTGGAGAAATACGTCCAGGCCTCCGACTTAGCCCTCCCCAAAGGGTACGGATTCGGAATCCTGGAAGATGGCGAAGGCCGTCTCATGAAAGCCCCGGTCCGGTTCGGGTACGTGGACCCCAGTGAATTGTGTTCCGATGCCGAGTTGCAGGCTTTCCTGGAACGGGCGCTTCTAAGCCACGCGGAGAGGCCCTGTAAAACTGAACCGGGTCCGGATGGCCCCGGGGAAAAGAGTGACGACAAAAATCCGGGGGAGGGCACGGATAGCCCCCCTCCCCCGAAGCCGAAAAAACCTCGGCCAGCGGGAGGGAAGGATTCCCCCTTAGGCCGGTTCATCAAGGACAAGAAACCGGAGGGTGAAGTATGAGGACGGCAAAGACAATGAGCATGGCCGAGGACGTGGTACGACTCCACCAAGCGCTTTCCGCGTCTCTGAAAGGCGTTCGCGCTTTGGCGGAACGGGTGAAGAAGGAGGCGACCGAGGGCCAGGTCAAGGCGCAAATGGACAGCATTATTTCCCGGAGCGTCCTCGGCCAGAACGCGCTCCAGCCAAAGCCGAAGAAGGAGCGGCCCGCCGAAGGCGAACGCCGCCTCAGCAAGGTCGGCCGCCTCCTGGCAACCTTGTCGGAGAACCAATTACAACTCGTCATGGGATTGGCGCGGTCCCTGGCGCGGGACGTTTCCAAAGGCGGGCGGCCCCCAAAGGGGCCTTCGCCCTCATCTGAAAACCATTTGCCTTCGGCCGGGGGCGATCCGGCCACTTCTCATACTCACACCGTAAAAGGAAAGGATTGATTATGTACCAATTCAACTGCATGGCGCAGAATGCGACCGCATGCTATGAGTCGTTTCAGTTCGCGAAGACGTGGGCCGGAAAGCTCAACGGGATCGTGACTTTTGTAGACAAGGCCATGGGTACGACCCATACTTGGGTCGAATTTGAAAAGGTCCAGATGTACTTCCCGCATTTCCGGATTGGCGATAAAAGCCTGGGCTCGGAGGCTCTGATCGAAATCCTGGTGGACTTGGGGGTGGATCAAGAGAATGCCGAGACGGAAGTGCGCGAATCGAAAAAGTATCTCAGCGTCACACGAATAAGAATGGGGGTTGAGGATTCGGCCACCGGCATGAAGGTGGATCGCGAAGGCTGGCGCGTCTCCCGCAAGCACCTTAAGGATGATCCCTTCGCGGATACTTGACCGCTTCACGATTTTGGCCTGCCGCACGTCTAAATGGCCAGGAAAAATTAAATCCTGGCCATAAGGAGAAGAGCAGCCATGCCCATAAAAAGTGACGCGGATAAAATATTCGAGGTCTATGAATCCTTTCTGAAAACCCTACGCCCCCGGATCCCGAAAGAGATAAGCCTCTTTCTTCTGCTCGTCGTTGTAGTCCTCTGTGCCGGCACCCTGTACCACCGGGTATTCAAGCAACCCCTTTTCCCCAATGAGTTGGACATCATCCGCATCATCCTTATGGTCGGGTATCTTAGTCTCACGCTCCTGCCAATCCTCCTATCCCTCTTCCGCCCCTCTCCGAATCGCTTGACCCAGTACAAAGCCCAAACGCGACGTGACGATGGGGTAATCCGCGCCTTGCGCGCCGCGTCCGGCACGGAGCGCAGACGGTTTCAAAAATTCTTCGCCGAGGAGTTACGCTTGGAAGAAAAACATGCCGAGCTTTCGGCCTTCGTTTTGGCCCTCATTGGAAGCCTTCTTCTCGCCTTAGCCCATGGGCTCGGCCCAATAAAACTACCGTATTCCTGGCTTTTGATCGTGGTTTCGCTCCTGGCCGTGTCCGTTCAATTTTTTAAATGGCAAGTGACCCGGAAACAACGCTTCGTGGCCTACCTGGAAGCGGCCGAAGAGGAAGAAGCCGTTCCGGCTGCCGAGGAACTGGCCATCTAAATGTTTGGCCGCGTTCACCATTCAGCTAGGTTTTCCATCCCTGCTCTGCCGAATTCGGGACGGGCGTGCTCTGCGGGTACGAGCGCCCTTTCCCTTCGGGGGGTAGCCTTAGGGCTGCCCCCCCATTTCGGCGGGGGCCCGGTTTCATTCTCCTCCATCTCTCCGCTTCTCTCCAATCCACCGCAGCCCCTCTTTCAACTTTTTGAGGAGGCATTTGTAAAAGTTCGGTCACAAAGAAAAATTTCAGGGGTGATTTTACCTACAGCAACCTACAGCCTTCCTCCTTCTTCATCCTCCGTAACACTCCCAGATACTCTGTAATACCCCTTTACCCCCCGTCACTGGGATGTGACAGCGGTTTGGGCCTTTATTTCCAGGCCCCGGAAGCCTGTTATGTTAATGAAGCCCGCCCACCAGTACCGCGCCGGCAGGGAATGTTTATGTCCGCTGATGCAGAACAAACTCCGCTCGATCCTGGAAATTCCTCTCCCGCTTCGCGGTTCGCCAAGAAAAGATTAAAGCGAATGGCCGACTTCCTCCGCACGCGTCGGGGTCGGCCAGTGCCGGACCCGGAGGCGGACGAAGCCCTCGGGAACCTGACCCGCTTCTTCAGATGGCTCTCCGAACATCGTAAGGATCTGAAAGACAATGGCCCGTAGAGAGATCCGTTCCGAGAATGAACCCGCGCACAGAACCGATGCCGTCCTCTATGCGCGCGTGTCGAGCCGTGAGCAGGCCGAAGGGTATTCCATTGACGCGCAGATCAAACTACTACGCGCGTTCGCGGAGAAAGAGGGGATCAGGGTCCTGCGCGAATTCATTGACGTGGAGACGGCCAAGAAGGTGGGCCGTCCGCAGTTCGGAGAGATGCTGTCCTTCCTAAAGGCGCACCCTTCCGCGCAAAACCTGCTGGTGGAAAAGACGGACCGGCTCTATAGGAATTTCAAGGACTACGTCGCGCTCGATGAACTCGCGCTCGAAATCCATCTGGTCAAGGAAGGAACGCGCCTCTCCCACCTTTCCACGTCGCATGACAAGTTCATCCACGGCATCAAGGTCTTGATGGCTAAGAACTACATCGACAATCTTCGCGAGGAGGTGGCCAAGGGCATGCTGGAGAAGGCCAGCAAGGGCCTACCTCCCGGTCGGCCGCCCGTGGGGTATCGGAACAACAGAGACTCGCGCGGAATTGATATCGACCCCGTTCACGGCCCGTGGGTGAAGAAGATGTTTGAAGCCTACGCGACAGGCGCGTACTCGCTGGACCGCTTGAGCCGACATCTATTCGAGGAGGGATATACCTTCCAACCCTCGAAGCCGAAAATCCCACCGACGACGTTGGAGAAGGTTTTGAAAAATCCATTCTATATCGGCCGTTTTCATTTCGCCGGGGAAACCTATACGGGGAGCTATCCGCACCTCATCCCCGAAGAATTGTTTGAAGCCGTGCAGGCCGCATTTAGGGACCACAACCGGCCCAAGCAGCAGAAGCATACGTTCGCATTCACGGGCCTTTTGACCTGCGAGGAGTGCGGCTGCGCCATCACGGCGGAAATGAAGAAGGGGAAATACGTCTACTACCATTGCACGCATCGGCGCGGCCTATGCTCCCAGAAGGCAGTTCTCCGCGAAGAGGAGTTGGACCGGCAGTTTGAAGCCGTCGTGGAGGCGGTCGAGGTGGGGCTCGACGTGATGGAAGATGTTGAGGCCGACCTGGCGGCATCCGCCGACGAAGATGCAGCCTTCCAAAAGGAAAAAACCGATGCCGTCGCAAAGCGCATTGAGGCCCTCGAAAACCGCATAGAGAAAGGGTTGGAGGCCAACCTCGATGGCGCGCTCCCGGACGCGCTTTGGAAGAAGAAGTCCCTGGAGTGGGGAGAGGAAATCAAGCGGCTCCGTGCGAGCCTTCGCCCCGGTGTGGAAGCGGAGAAAATCGACCCAGCACTGCGGCAAGGTCTGGTAAGTCTCGCTAGAAAGGCCTCGGCACTCTACCGGAAACAATCCCCGATCCAAAAACGGACGCTGCTTCATATCCTCTGCTCCCGCTCCACCTTGCGGGATGGAAGAATCCGCGTCACCTACCGGCAGCCATTCGATTTGATGACCGTCCACGAGCCCGGCAAGCCGAATCTTAAAGCCCTCTAACTCCGAATTCTGGGTTTCCTCCGAGTCGTATTGAGGGGCCCCCTTGCTTTCAAAAACCTTCCGGGCACTCCATCCTATCCGGCGTGGATGTGACGCCGCTGGGGTCGCGGAATCCGCCCCCGCCCTTTCGGCCGGTGTCGGTTTCTGATCGCTAAACGCATTCTCCTTCCCGTAACGCGTGCGTTACGGGAATCGGAGGCGGAAAACAATCGGCTCCCCCCAGGCCGGTCATGGACCGCCCCGGTCACCCCCCAATTCTTTTCCGGCCACGGGCTTCCCTCCTGGCCCATGCGTTTCCCCCGCCTTTCCGCGTTCACACCCACGCCGGAAAGGATTCCGGCCCGGAAAGGCGGAAAAGCATGGACTCCCTGCAACACGACAACCTGGAAAACCCGACCACAGAAGCGGGCCCGGAGCCCAGCTTGAAGCCGCAGCCGGCGGCCAAGAAGACCATCGGCGGCGTGGCCTACGTGCGGGATGCCTATGGGTGCTACATCCCTGCATCCTACCTAAAGGACAAGACAAAAGTCCGGACCCCGAAGGATGCGCTACCCGCTCTAGCCTCCATCCGGTACTCGCCCCAGGAGATTGTCGCGGTCCTTGACCTGGATGGGAATAACCAGATATTCAACGTCCGGCACGTGACCATCGGCTTGGCCAACCAATGCCAGATTCATCCGAGAGAAACCTTCCGAGGGGCGATTTTGAATAACGCTGTGTCCATTCTGATCGCTCACAATCACCCGAGCGGGAATCTGGAGCCGAGCGAATCGGACCTGATCGCCACGCGGCGGCTGGTCGAGGTGAGCAAGACAATTGGGATCCCGGTCGTGGATCATCTCATCGTCAGTTCGACGGGATTCCTGTCGCTGCGGGAGCGGTATCCCGCGTACTTCACCTAACCCTGGAGCGTAGTAGAGCCTTTTTGAACTTTCCTCTCTACAGAGAAGCCTAAGATGGTCGTAATTCTTGAAGATTTCAGGGATCTATTCCTTTCCCTTACCTAGTTCCCCTCCGATCCAGTAGACCTCGGTGGGCATCCGCGGCACACTTTAAGGACGTTGTGGTTCCTCCCGCCTCGGGCAATGCTTTGGGGCTACTTGAAGAGTGGTCCGTCAAGCTATTTTTGAGACCATGTCCACGTCCTTAGGATCCAACAACCCGTACTACACGGAACAATCCCTTTCTTCAATTCCTTTTGAAAAGGTCTCAAAGGAATATGTCGAGGAGCTTTGCCGGAGACGGGATATAGAGTACCAAGAGGGGTATGAGAAACGGGTCCTTTTAGTCAATGCAGCCAACCAGGAAGTCGATCGAGCAGGGAAAAAGATTCTACTTCACGGAGGGGATCTAATAGGATTTTCAGAAAATCCGGTGGTTCTATGGAGCCACCTCATCACAAAGCCAATTGGGTATTCGTTGGTAGAAAAAATTGAATGTGGTTTGCTGAAGAGCCTTGTATTATTTCTTCCCCCAAAAGACCCAACGAGCGGGGATGTCTTTTTGATGTTCTCTAGCGGCTTTATTAAGGCAGCATCCATTTGTATTCAACCTTTGGTAACCGAGGAATCCAAGGGTATCTCAACGATCAGCAAGTGGACCCTCTTGGAGATCAGCATCTGTACCATGTGGCATCCCATGGTAAACGATGAGGGTGAGATTGTTTACAATGAGTGGATAAAAAAAGGGCTCGTGGACGAATACAAAGGCTTGAGCTATGAAATTCACACCAACGAACACAATCACAATATCGCCCACTTCCATGTTTCTGACTCGGATGGATCAACCAGTGCTGCATTTGAGATTGGGACCTGTGCGAAACTCACGGGTCATGTGGCGCCGAGACACAAACCAATGGTTGCCGAATGGTATACGAAAAATAGGAATACCTTGATCAAAACTTGGGATCGGATGAGAGAGGATAAAAAGGATCGTATCAAGAATGCCACGAGCATTAGGAGGGAAACTTGACGGAGCACCCATATTACATTGAGGACCCGCACAACCGAGAGGCACGTCTCACACGTCTTTTCTCAGCCTCCTTTTTTGAAAAGGTGTTAAGCTTTGCAGGTTTTCACATGCCTGCCATTCTTATTACAGAGTGGGACAAGTCTCGCTATGGGCGTCGGGGTGACGTAGACATTGCTGCGTTCCAGATTGACGAAGCAGGCGTAGTACTTGAGAGTGCTGCCTTTGAAGTTAAGGTTTCCCAATACATTGGCAGCGGCAGATACAAGTCATTAAAACCATTTAAACATCTTGAGCAGGTTGGACGACTAAAGGAAGAAGGATGGGAGCAGGTTTCCCTACTCGACGTCGTAGTAACCGATCCCTACCCGGGTTGGATCAGTCCCTATGTGTTGGACATCAAGGATTCGTTCCCAAAAGAGGCGGGGGATCCTGAAGTCGGCCACTACCTTCTTATTAAGACCTCGGTATTGGGAAGAGATGAGGAAGATGCTGGCGGACACTCGTCGGTATTGCTACAACAGGGCAAAGGCTTTGGCCTCCCAAACAGAAATGAACTACTAAGGCAAGCGGAATCCTACCTCCAATCATTGGGGCTTATCTATCCCAGCTTCGGTTACATTGTCCATGATCTATTGCTGAGAAAATCCCTGCCCAATCCGGTAATTCGGTTGCTTAATCCCAATATGCTCTTTCCTTACCCGGTCAAGGCGACTATTCCAACCCAGTCCCATCCTTCATAAGGTTGAAGATGTCAATTCTCGGGCTGAATCTGCTCGGGTATTCTTGAAGAGTTCGCTGGTTTGAAGTGCGGTTGCCCGACGATCTCCCATGTCCACTAGCCTATCGAGAAGGCGCAGCATGGATTGTGCTTTTTCCAGAGGCAAAGGCTGCGTACGCGTAGCAAAGTTTTGAATTAAGGATGCGATTCGATTGGGTAAATAAGTTTCCCTCCAGCCTACTGGTGTGCTTGATTGCAGTTTGAATAGCCCATGCATATGATCAAGAAATTTTTCCATTGGGTAGTTCGCGCCAGCCCTTTCACAGAGCGTGAGGAACAACGAAGCCACCCTTGGGATGTCTCCGAACGACATGACAACGGAGTCCACTAGTGGAAGGATCTTTCCCACCTCGCTCCAGTCACCATTTGCGAACCTTGCGGAGTTAGGTGCTTTGCTTTCGCCAACCTGGACGAAGAAAAGTGAGCTGACAATTTTAGAAAGGTCTTCATCCAAATGGCGGCTACTCCGCCTTCTCAACATTGACCAATCGTCGCTGGCTAAAATCCTAGGCAGACAGTCTCCCATAATGGCTATCGCATTTTCCGGAAAGACTGCATCATCCATAATGCCACACCCCAACATGTCTAGGAATGGACTGAGCATGTCAAAATAATCGTCATCATCCAGGGAGGCTATGACATCCAAGAAAACGGTTCTTACTTGGGCGGGTTCAAGATGAATGGCAACTTGTCCAAGGAAGCGGGACAGATCCATCTTCCATTCGAAAATGTTTGTTTCGCGATCCCTACGATTTTGACCTCGGGTGTCCCACGTTGGTGAAATCCGTTCCACAGTCCATTCGGTCATGGTATTGCAGAATATCAGAAACTGACTCGCCATTGAATGCTCTTGAAGGATTTCTTTGAATGGAATGCTTCTAAGCAATGAGGATAGGTAGCGGTGATCAAAATGCGTGTCAGGACTACGCCAATGTGGTGCTCCGGCTGGTTGCTCTTCGTTGAACGGCCCCCGAATGGGCCTTGCCTGTGCAAACTCCCACGCGGGAGGTATTCGGGATAACTTGAAATCGAAATTGTCTCCTGATACCATCTTAGCCAGTGCTGCTTCAACAGCCTTAGCGTTATTCTCTAGATCATTCTGCCCGGACTCGTCCGGGTTTCCATTCCAATACCCGGTTGAAAGGTTGATAGCCAAATTAAGCCCTATCCACGAAAAGCGTTTGTCTACATCCCAGAGACCGAGGATGGCGCTGACAGCGTTTTTCGAAATGGATTCCCTTGGATGAGCGGTTAATCGGATCAACGCTTGCTGAGCCTCAAGGACTCTGATTTTTCCTCGTATCATGAATACCAAGCCCCGTAAAGCGTGAAGGCCAACATGGTATGGATTTTCCGACATTGAATAAAATTCTTCGTCCATTGGTTCGGGAAGTTCCGTCACGCGAAAAATGACATCGACCGCCCATTGCCGTTCTGCCTCTGGAATTGAGGAGAAGAACTTCATCGCCACAGCGGCCACGGCGGCCACAGCTTGATCAGAGAAGCTCAGCATCCCGACGGGTTGAGTGAAAAGCTCTGGACCTTCAAGCAAGTGGGCGGTTTCCAGTGCCTGAATCAGAGACATTCTGGCAGATATCTGAGAGCCGGAGAAACTTTCGTCGGCCCAAAGGGATAGGCCTAGTTGCTGGTTAAGAGTCTGGACTCGCTCCCGTGACGCTACAACATCTGGGTCTTGGGCCGTCGGATTGTTCAGTTCGATTAAAACTTGGCCGTTTCCTTCAAAGCGCCTCGCAGTATAGTTTTCCGGCTTACCCCATTCCGCCCAGATCAAAGCTTGGCGAAGGACTGAATCAGTATCATCACTGTTTTTCTTTTCTTCTTCCGTTGCAAAGTGGATGTTTTTGGGGAAATCCTGGATGACGGATTGGGCCGCCTTCGCAAGGGTTTCATCATTGCAAATTACGAAACGCATCGCCAAGTCTCGAATTTCTGATTTTCGCACCTCCCAAGAATTTTGTTCACGGAGAGCCGCGATATGATCCTGAGTCTCATGGAATGATAGAAGCATACTCGATGCAGTTCGGTCATAGCCCATGCGTGCTATGTCCCACCACCATAGAGCCTGAGAAGAAATAAACGGCAATGTAGTATTGGACACCCTTTTGGTGTGAAGAGCGATGGCAACAGCGATGCCGAGAACGGCGCAAGACTCATGCCCGGTAAGTATTTTCCGGATTAGACCGTCCGCGTCGACCCCCTTTTCGATTTCCGAGAATGCCCATTTTTCTAACGCCATCAGTGCCGAGGCAAGGACGCCTGGTCCACCGTTGCCCCGGAACCACGTATAAGTTTTGTGACTTCCCCAAAAACTCTGGAGGCCCCAAGGGAAGTCCATTACCAATGGGATCGGAGTACTTGGACGCTCCCAATCGTTAGCGCAGAACTGTCGCCAAGCGGTGATGGCATGGTTGGACAGCTCACGAACCGCGTATAGCCCATCCTCTGGTGAAGATTGAAATAGCGCCGGGAATGGCTGCCAAAGAGGAGAAGCGGGGAAAAAAGCATGAGTATTCGGATTTAGAGCAAGCTCTAGTCGATCGTGGATCGATGGTCCTTGGTTAAACATTCCCCTTGGCATAGGTCGCTTTGCAACATCATTTGGCAATTCTTGCTTCAATTCGGCTAGCAGAAAGCTCACGAGGACCGGTCCAATTTTTTCAGCGAGTATGGGAGAAAAAGTCAAGACATCCTTGAAGCACTCTTTCCTTAAACGGGGCCTGTCGGCAACTCGGGAAAGGTAGTCCTTAACCTCGTTGGGTAGCGTTCGTACTGACCGGACAAATAGATGCCGAAGGCGTTGTTCCAATTCCTTCATTCCGCCTTCAGGGAGAGTATGCCACTTTCCTTCTCCGGACCTTCGGTAATCTTCGGCATGGATCAAGTCTTCGATATCGATCAGCCAAGAGTGGACAAGGACCATAATTTGGCGGGAGATAGCGTTCGGGTGATCCGCCAGAGCGTTCTGCCAAACCTCAAAGACAGCTACGATTTCAGGGATCACATCAATAGGACATCTACCTATGTTGTCGATGAACCACTGGCAGCCTCTTTGCCAGGACCGGATATCTGAGGGCCAAGCATATAGATCAGCGAGGCGCACTGCCTCTGATAGTGAGAGTCCTTTTCCACTTGAGCCATCAAGGATTGCAGGGTTCGGGCGAGTCTTTTCAGCCTGGAACCAAACCGCTAACCGCCGAACTCTATCACTACCCTCATAAAACAAGGCATCAGTGAAAGGCGTAGCCTT
This sequence comes from Fibrobacterota bacterium, assembly GCA_023249635.1. Classification (GTDB taxonomy): domain Bacteria; phylum Fibrobacterota; class Fibrobacteria; order UBA11236; family UBA11236; genus Chersky-265. The sequence continues at coordinate 2,290 of JAHFCH010000025.1, read as the reverse complement.
ATCCAGAAATTCAGAGTGGCCAATCGGTCCGAGGAGCCATGCGCGGGCCCATTGAGGACGTAGGTCCGAAGTTTCGAGGGCGGTAAGACTGTTTCCCCAAGATGCGGGAGAGGAAGCCAATGCCTTTTGTGAGAGGAGTTCGACGACTCGGCCGAGAACAGGTGGTTCCCCGACTCGCCGAATTTCATCGGGCCATTCAGATTCACGACCCATTAAAACATGAAGATACGCCCACTCAAAAAAGATGTCGTGGGAAAACCGGACACTTCCTGGTGCCCCATCCTTAAGGATACCATCGGCTTTTAATTCGGTTATCGCGCCGAGATCGATGGTCCCTTCAAGCGAAATACCTCGTCCCAAAGTTGCGGATCCGTAGGCAGCCAGACGCCGCAAGGCTTCTGTGCGGTATAGAATCCGGTTCGAGTTGGCGTTGTACCCACCACGCACCCACCAAGCATCGATCAACTGAATTTCCGAATTCGCTTCTACTGGGGAACCCTGCGTATTACCAAAAGACTTCCCGATTACCGCCGCAAAAAACGGGCGCCGGGAAATTTCTCGAACGCGCTCATTTTCGCTGAAAAGTAGCGCGCGAAGCGCTGGCAGCGCATCGGCTAGGGCCCTTGACTCTTCATCGTCGAATGCTTTGACTTCAACCATTGCAGGCTGTGACTCGTCGAAAAGATTCGATGGCAACCAAGTTCTTATGTCCTCGATCCCTCCACTACGGACCGTAGCGGCAATGGACCAAGCTGATTTCAATACAGGGTTTCCAAGAATGGTATTCAGGATATCTCTGACTATGCCTCGGCTTTCAGGGGAAATTCTGTCGAGGCCATCAATGGCAAGAATTGGGGTCCCACAAAGGGTAATTTCAAGAAGCAAGGACTCAAGAGAGACGGCATCCAAACCGATCGCCATGGCGTATGCTGACCAACTTGAATAGGAAAGTTTATCCGATTTCAAGAACAAGCCGGTGCCAGCCTTGAAAAACTCATCGCACAGAAGTCTAAGGACCGCCGATTTTCCGGCTCCAGGGATTCCGATTATTTGCACGAAGCTATGCTGTTTTAGTTTGTCCCTGGTTTCTTCGATGACCTTTGTTCGAGGAATGACGGATCCGATTACATCGACGGCAATATCTTTTAAACCTAACTGAGCCTCTTGGAACAAGAGGTCCAGACTTTTCCGGAGTGAAATGGCGCCAACCAGGCGAAATGACCCATGCAGCCTCGGGATAAGGTTGGGCCGGCTAAACGCCGCTCCCTGACCGGCCGCCTCCCTTGCGATGACTCGAAGGCAAGACCAGAGATCTGCGGAACGAGTTGCATCAATTGGCTTGAGGCAGTAGCGCAGAAGCGCAACGGCATTGCTTTCGTCCGTTGCTCCATCATGGAGTAGGTCGAATTCCATTAAGACGAAATGCTTGAGGAGGCGATGGACTTCGGTATCCAGACGGTTGGCTGGTATAGAGTCCCTTAAGATGTCTCGAACTGCGTTGTGGAATTTTCGATGCTCATTATTTGACACACCGGGTGAAAATTTCCCAAGGAAGGTATCAGAAGTGTCCTGGCTTTTTGCCCATGTGCAGACCGTTTCGACTGCGCGTTTGGAGTCATCCCTTATGCTGCCCGTTATTGCCCCTACTTGATCTATATCCGCCCGGAATTCGGGCTTCGTTATCGTGGCATAGGCTCCCAGAATAATCGAACGGAAATCCTGATTGGATTCCGCGCTGCTAACCGTCAATGCCTTCTTGACCTGGAGGCTCAATTTGGCACGTTCGCTGTTGGGGCTTTCTGCTTCGACGATAATGTCATCCATTGGTTCGCCAGCACTTGCTCGTTGCGAGGCGACTCTTACCACTGTCCGATTTGGAAGCCCTCGACAAGGCCCTTCCCCAAGTAAGGCGCATAGATAAATTGCCAAACAGCCGTCTTCGAAGGTAAACCCCGCACCTCCGGTTAACTCGGTACTCACGCCTTGGCTATTGCTTTTCATCTATTCAAAAATAGAAACCGTATTAGGGGGTGGCTCGTGGTGAAAACAGATGGGACCAAGATGCCCTTTGAATTCGAACGCATCGGAGACCTGCACTAAAACTCAAGCTATTTTTATGGCATGGAAAGATTTGCTGAAAGGTTACGGGCTCAATTGCATGAAGGCAGAGCACTCAAGGGGATGCAAATCCGAGCCGCCCAGGAATTGCTTAGCTCCTATGATGCCATCAAAGCCAACCTCCCCTCGCGCCCCCCCGACGACGTTCCGGGCCGATGGATGATCCGGGATT
>JAHFCH010000207.1 GCA_023249635.1 Fibrobacterota bacterium | reverse complement strand
CCTGCGGCGCATTGCGCAAAGCCCAAGTCGGCGAAACCGTTAAACTTTCAGGCTGGGTCTTCCGCCGCCGCGATCATGGGCATTTCCTGTTCATCGATCTGCGCGACCATTACGGCATCACCCAAGTCGTTTTCCACCAGGAGCGGCCTTTCTTCGACGCGGCCACGCGCTTGCGTTATGAAAGCGTCATCACCATCACCGGCAAGGTGATCGCCCGCGATGCCGCCACGGTCAACCCGACCATGGCCACGGGCGATATCGAGATTAATGTCCTGGAAATCACCGTGCAGTCCATGGCCGAGCAATTGCCCATTCTCGTCGACGGCATGGAAGAGAGCCCGGAAGACCTGCGCCTCAAGTACCGCTTCCTCGATCTGCGCCGCGACAAGCTGCATAAGAACATCATCCTGCGCCAGCAGGTGATCAACTCGCTGCGTCGCCGTATGACCGATGGCGGGTTCATGGAATTCCAAACCCCCATCCTCACCAGCTCCTCGCCCGAAGGCGCGCGCGATTATCTGGTGCCCAGCCGCATCCATCCCGGGCACTTCTACGCCTTGCCGCAGGCGCCGCAGCAGTTCAAGCAATTGCTGATGGTGGCCGGCTTCGATCGCTATTTCCAGATCGCCCCCTGCTTCCGCGACGAGGACGCGCGCGCCGATCGCTCGCCCGGCGAGTTCTACCAGCTGGATATCGAAATGTCCTTCGTGACCCAGGACGACGTGTTCGAGGCCGTGGAGAAGGTCGTGCACGGCACCTTCGTCGAGTTCGCCAAGAAGCAAGTGGATGATATCCCCTTCAAGCGCATCACCTACGCCGACTCCATGCTCAAGTACGGATCGGACAAGCCCGATTTGCGCATCCCCATCGAGATCCGCGACGTGAGCGCCCTGTTCGCGGAATCCGGCTTCCAGGCCTTCAAGAGCGCCGTGGCCGCCGGTTCCGTGGTGCGCGCCATTCCGGTGCAGAAGATTGCCGACAAGCCGCGCTCCTTCTTCGACAAGCTGGTCGAGTTCGCCCAGTCCGTCGGCTCCAAGGGCCTCGCCTACCTGGTGTGGACCGGAGACGCGGCCGCGCCCGTGAAGGGCCCCCTGGCCAAGTTCCTCACTCCCGAACAGGTCGCGTCCCTGTCGTCGCAATGCGGCGTACAGGCCGGTGATGCCGTCTTCTTCGTCTGCGACAAGAAGGACGTGGCCGCCAAGATCGCGGGCGAAATCCGCAAGAAGGTCGCGAAGGATCTCGATCTCATCGATGTGAACGTTTTCAAGTTTGCCTGGATCGTGGATTTCCCCATGTTCGAATGGGACGAGGAGAACAAGTGCATCGCGTTCTCGCATAATCCGTTCTCGATGCCCCAGGGCGGCATGGAAGCCTTGCTTACCAAGAACCCGCTGGAGATCAACGCCTTCCAGTACGACATCGTCTGCAACGGCGTGGAGCTTTCCTCAGGCGCCATCCGCAACCACGTTCCCGAGATCATGTATAAGGCCTTCGAAGTGGCCGGCTACGGTCCCGAGGTGGTCGACCGCAAGTTCGGCGGCATGATCAACGCCTTCAAGTTGGGGGCCCCGCCCCACGGAGGCATCGCCCCCGGCGTCGACCGCATGGTGATGCTGTTGGCTGATGAATCGAATATCCGCGAAGTGATCGCCTTCCCCATGAACCAGAAGGCCCAGGATCTGATGATGGGCGCGCCCGGCGAAGTGACCGACAAGCAATTGCGCGAGCTGCACATCAATATCGATCCGAAGATAGTGGCGGAGATGAAGGCAGAGGCGGCCGCACGGGCGGCGGCCACGGCCGGCTAACCTTTCCTGGGATGTAATGTCATTGCCATTACATCCTCTGTCCTTACCATGACAGTACCGGCCGTTAACGCAAGTCGACGATTTCGGTGATCGTCCCGTAGTGTAGGCGGAAGAGGAATTTCCGGTTGCTGCCGTCGCAGGTGAAATCGTGGGTGATTGATGCGTCCGCGTCGCTTTCGGCATAATAGTCCGACCAGGAAACCGCGCGGTACTCCGATAGATCGGCGCGGGGGCATACATCCACGATGATGCGCGCTTCGACCATGAGCTTGGTGGAGTCCTCGCGGGAGATTGGGCCCTTGCCCATGCTCTGCATCAGACCTTTGGTGAAGGCCGCTTTTTTGGGCAGGATTATCAGATAGAAAGCGCCTGCTAGAGCCAGGAAAACCAACAGGTTGACGGGGATACGCATAACCGGTCCATTATAGGATAGGACGCGGGATTTTTTCTACCTTCCCCCGCCGTTGAAGACCCAGTCTTCGCTCCCAGGAGACCTATGTTCAAGAAGCTCATCCCAACCGACGCGAAATTCTTCGAAATGTTCAGCCAATGCGCGAAAATCCTGGAGTCGGGCGCCAAGGTGATGAGCGACATGGTCGCCTCCGGGGACATCGCCGCCAGCGCGGCCCGCCTGGAACGCCTCGAACACGACGCCGACGTCCTGACCCATGAAATCCTCATCCGTCTGGACAAGAGCTTTATCACCCCCATCGATCGCGAAGACATCCACCAACTTACCCTGGCTTTGGACGATTGCATGGACTTCATGGAAGCGGTTACGGAACGGATGGTGCTGTACGGCATCACCGAGATCACCCAGCCCATGCGCGAGCTGGTGGAAGTGTTGGTCAAGCAGGTGGCGGAACTGAACAAGGTCATGCCGGTGATCAAGGACCTGAAGTACGAAAAAGTCATCCCCCATTGCATCGAGATCAACCGCTTGGAAAACCTGGGCGATAAAATCTCCCGCGAGGCGGTGGCCAATCTGTTCAAGGGAAACCCCAATCCCCTCGACGTCATGAAATGGCGCGATATCTACGACAACCTGGAAACGGCTACCGATAAATGCGAGCACGTCGCGGGCATTATCGAAGGAATCGTCCTCAAGCATGGCTGAATCGCTGCCCATCCTGATCGGGCTGATTGCCCTAGCCCTGATCTTCGATTACATCAACGGCATGCACGACTCGGCGAACGCCATCGCCACCGTGGTTTCCACCCGCGTGCTTTCGCCCCGCAACGCCATCATCCTATCGGCGGTGCTGAACTTCGCCGGCGCATTCCTGAGCACGGCGGTCGCCAAGACCATCGGCAAAGGCATCGTCGATCCCCATCTGGTGACCCACGGCATCGTGGCTTCGGCCCTGTTGGCCGCCATCTTCTGGAACCTGCTCACCTGGTGGTACGGAATCCCTTCCTCCTCGTCCCATGCCCTCATCGGCGGTATCATCGGCGCTACGGTTTCGTATCACGGATTCAAAGCCCTCAATGGCGAAGGCATCATCAAGATCGTGAAGTCGCTTTTCATCGCTCCGGTGGTGGGCTTCGCGGGCGGACTCGTGATCATGGTCCTTATCATGTGGATGTTCCACAAGAGCCCGGCGGGCAAGGTGAACCGCTGGTTCAAGCATCTGCAATTGGTTTCAGCTTCCTTCATGGCCCTTTCCCACGGCTCCAACGACGCGCAAAAGGCGATGGGTATCATCACCATGGCCCTGGTGAGCGGCGGCTTCGTGCATGCCTCGGGCAAGGACTTCAACGTGCCCTACTGGGTCGTGTTCCTTTGCGCTTCGGCCATGGCCCTCGGCACCTCCGCGGGCGGCTGGCGCATCATCAAGACCATGGGCGTGAAAATGATCCGCCTCCAACCCGTACACGGTTTCGCCGCCGAAGCCGCGGCTTCCATGACCATCCTCACCGCCACCCACCTGGGCGCTCCTGTCTCTACCACGCACGTCATCAGCTCCGCCATCATGGGCGTGGGCTCGGCCAAACGCGCCTCGGCCGTGCGCTGGGAGATCGCGGGTCAGATGGGTATGGCTTGGGTCCTGACCATCCCCTGCTCCGCCGCCCTGGCATGCCTGCTCGGCTGGGGTTTCCGCCTGCTGGGCGGATAAGAACGCATTCGATCTTTTCCCTGCTTCGTCCGGCGTCGGGCGTTCGCCCCGTACGCCCGACGATATCCTCCTTCGCCCACAATTCCCTAATTCCGAATCAGCCGTCGTTTTCAACGTCTTTCTCGCCGCCTTTGTAATCAAACCCTCCGAAATAACCCCCAGTAGTCCCGTGGACAACCGGTAATTCCGCGGTTACGGGGGCGATCCGTAATCGCCCCGAACCCCGCCCCACCAACTGCCTACGTCGCGCCGCCCCTGCCGCTTAGTTTACCCAACAGCAAATAATTGCGACGGCAACGTAAATCACAAAAGGAGATTCTATGCCCATCCCCCTGCGTCCCCGAACCCATACCCAACCGCTTCCCGCCCACCGCGGAGCGGCCCAAACCTCGCAGGCCCCCTCGCGTAACCAGGGCGGCTTCGACTCCCAACGGTTCACACCGGCGACCCGTCCCGGGCCCCAAGGCCATCCGGACATCAGTTGGCCATCGACGCCGCTGGACGCGAAGGGACGCCCGTTCGAAATTCGGGGTGCCACCGATGCGCATACCGGCAAGCCCATGGCGTACGAAGGACCGCGCGTGGGCACGGAGACGGGTAGCCCCACCTATCTCCAATCCAACCGCAACCAGTTGGCCGCGAAGAAGAACGAAGCGCAAATCGCCCATCTCACCTTCCCGCAGGATCGCGCCCTCAAGAAGGAATTCCTGGGCGCCAAGTATCGGGAGGAGCAATACGCCAAGTCCAACGCGAAAAGCATCAAACGCGAGATCGCCTCAGGGCACCGCGACGATGCCGTCCCCATGCAGAAGCTGAACCTGCCGAGCCTGCAGTACCAGGACATTCCCAAAGGCCCCGTCATCAGCGGACCGATTTCCGGCCGGCCTATCGATAAAGGCTACGCCGCCACCAAGCTACCGGAGAATCCCGCCCAAACGCAAGGCGAGTTCCTTGGCCTGGAGCATTTCCGCAATGAGGCGGGAGCCGGATCGCATCGCGACCTGCAAGAGCCGGTGTCCACCTACCGGGCGCCTTTGCATTTCGATCGCCTGGTGCAAATGGATGATATGGTGAACAAGGCGGCCACGGCCCACGTGAACAAACCCGGCCGCGGCACCGAGAAGACCTATAAGCAGGCCCTGCACGTACGGGAGACTTACGAGAAGCACAACAAGCAGGCCATCGCGCGGGAGAAGCGTAGTGGGGCGTGGATGGAGGCGCCCATCGGCGCCAACCATCCCGACTACCGTCACCTGGACGTCGAAGGCGGCCACGTGCACATGAAGGATGCCGTGGCGGGAAGGCGAGTACCGGGAAGCGCGGACCAGAGCGTTCCGAAGTTCGCACCGGGGGTTTCGGCCTATGCCCACCAGCCGGATACGGAAGCGTTGCAAGCCCGTCTGGCGCGGCTGCGGGGCCATAATGCCCCTTCCGCTCGCGGAGGCATGGAGGCGCCGATGCCGCGCCGTGCCGGCGGGGAAAGCCCGGTGCCCCGGCCGCAGAATCCTCTAGCGAAGCTATTCGAGGCCCACCCGGATTTGCCGGAAAGCGCGACGCGGGTCAGCCGCGGGACGCAGACGGAGGGGCGGTCAGGAATGACGGATAGGGGAGTGCAAACGGACGATTAGGCGTCGGTGCGGCCGAGCAGCTTCGCGGGGATGAGGATCATGAAGCGGCTGCCCTCGCCCACGATGCTTTCCGCCGATACGGTCATCCCGTATTTGGCCGCCGCATGCTTCACGATAGCGAGGCCCAGGCCGGTGCCGTCGCGCGAGGCCCGCGAAGCGTCGGCACGGTAGAAGCGCTCGAAGATGCGCGGCAACATGCCCTCGGCGATACCGATGCCGGTATCCTTCACGGAAAGGCGCAGGCCTTCCGCCTCGGCGTCGGACCAGATCTTGATCTTGCCGCCCGGCTTGTTATAGCGCACCGCGTTCCCGATCAGGTTGTCCAGGATCAACTCGAGATCGCGGGCCTCCATCAGCACGCGTGCGTCTTCGGCCACGTGATTCTCCAGGCGCAGCCCCGCCGACTCCAGGGCGTCGCGGTGCAGGTTGGCCGCCGCGTTCACGTAGCCGCGCAAGGGCAAGGGTTCGCTTTCGCGAGGCGGTCCGTTCGCTTCCAGCCGCGACAGGCTGAGCAGGTCTTGCACCAGGCGCTCCAGGCGCAGGGCGCTGTTGTGGATCTTTTTCAGGAAAGGTATGCGGACCTTGGGATCGTCTACGGCCCCTTCGATCAGGGCCTCGGCATAGCCCTTCAGCGAAGACAACGGGGTCTTGAGTTCGTGGGAGGCATTGGCCACGAATTCCGATTTCACCCGATCGAGATGCCGGAACTCGGTGACGTTGAGTAGCGTGAGCAGGTATTCGCGGCCGCCATCGCCGGGACGCGCAGCTGCAGGCCCCAGCGGCGCCAGGTGGCAGAGCAGATCGTAAGGCGCTTCCGGCCCCTTGTCGATATGCATTATGGGCGGCCTGTCCGGCAAGGCGGCTTCGTCCACCCAGCGGGCCAAGGGCCCGGTAGGCATCACCTCGCGGAAGGGGCGTCCCACCCAACTGATCGCTTCGGCGGCGTCTTTGGCGCCCAGCAAAAGCACCGAGGAAGGATTGGCCGCGGCCACCCGGCCATCGTCGGAGAGGATGAGGATGCCTTCTTCCAACTGGTTGAGCACGGCGACCAGCTTGTCGCGCTGGGATTCGATTTCCCGGGCCAGGCTGCGGATACGGGCCACATAGCCCCGGAAGGCCTCGTTAAGCACTTCGGCCTCGCGGAAGCGGGCTTCCCAGCGCGGAGTGGGGGACTCGGGACGGGAAGGATCGTGGCCGGGAAGGCCATCGCTGGCGGCGGTAAGTTGTAAGAGGGGAGAACTGATCTTCCGGCTTATCCACCAGGCGATGATGAGGGAGGCGCCCAGGAACAGACCCAGGAACAGGGTGAAGATGCGTAGTGAGGCCATCTGGAAACTGTTGAGCGTGACCGGGCCCGCCGCCATGCGTAGGTAACATACCGGTTTCGGTAGCTTGAATGCGACGTAGAGCATGCCCCGTCCCAAGGTGCTGGAATAGCGCCAGCTGTGCCCGCGTCCCTGGGCGCGGGCCATGGCTATCTCGGGGCGGCCGAAGTGGTTTTCCAGCGCGGCCACTTCATTGCGGGCCACGTGGGAATCGGCCAGCACATGGCCGGTGCTGTCCAGCAGGGTCACGCGGAAGCCTTTGAACCCGGCCACCGCCTTGCATAGCGAGTCAGATCGGACGGGATCGGTAAGCAGCCCGGGTTCGGCGGATATCGTCGAGGCCATCCATTCCAGATCACCGGAGAGCTCTCGTTGCAGGCCGTCGGCGAAAAGGGAGCGGGAGGTAACGTATAGGTAAACGGTGAGGGCGAGGAACAAGGCGGCGAAGATGCCCAACATCGTTATGACGTGGGCCCGCAGGGACGGGTATTCGCGTTCGAGATCGCCCATGGTATGCCGCCGCGGGCGCGGCGGAAGCCGGGCCTTGGCGTCAGTCGTTAGTATAATAAATCGGGCCGAATTCAGCGGTCAGCCCGGATTTCACGTTGCCCAGTCCGATGGTGTCTTTGACAAATGGCTTGCGTACGGGCCCGGCCGCGTCCGGCACTTCCACTTCCACCACCTCGCGCACACCTTCGGCCACGCCTTTGAGCAGGAAGGGGGACGCGGTGGGGCCTTTTACGAAATTGGCCGTACCGCGGATGCCGATCCAACGCTGCGCGGTAGTGTTGGTGTCCGCGTTGGGGAAATGCCCGGCCACGGCGCCGGGAGGGGCCAGCCGGAAAGTTCCCATCTTGCCGTCCAGGGGCAGGCCGTTGGGCCAGCGGCGGAGCAGCAGTTCCAGGGAATCGGCGGGCCGGCCCGGACGTTGCCCCGGCGCTTCCCGGATTTCCATATAGGCATCCTTCAGGAATACCAAGGGCACGGTGTAACGCCCGGCGGAATCGGCCACGGTATCGGACATGAGCATACTCAAGGGCGCGCCCACGCTGTCCACTTGGATGACGGGCACGCGGACGATGATGCGGGCCCCGGCCGCAGGGGTGCCGTCTTTGAGGATGGCGAACCCGGTGACCATGCCCACGGGGTTGGTCACGCTCGTGGACGTACCTGCATGGCGGTTGTCGAATATGCACTGCGCGAAGAGCAGGCACAGGAGAATAGGGGCCGATCTACGCAAGCGCAACCCCCACGGTCGTAGGCACGAGCACCGGCGGTCGCGGCACGGTCAACGGAAACACTTGCACGTTCAATTGCACCACCCTATCCTCGCCGCGATCCGATTGTACCGTTTCGAGCACTTGCCGATGGAATTCGGCCGCCAGCGCCTTGATGCGCGCCAGCCCCTGCGGCGATACGCTCATGGTCACGCAGTTGATATCGCGTTCGGCCTGGGGCACCCGCTCCAACGCCTCGGCGGCCTTGCCCATCATCTCCCTTTGGAATTCGCGCAGCAGCATGCCCGCCTCGGGCGCATCGGGGGAAAGCAGGGAGACCTGGGTGGCACGCCAGCACCCGTCGCCGTCGCGGGCGATAAGGCGCAAGCGTTCCAGGGTACGCAGGGCCGCGCGCGCCTGGGGTGCGGTGATGGGCGGATCGAGCACGTCGGCCAATTCGTCACCGTCCCCTTTCACCGCCACGATGGCCAAGGTTTCGCGCACCGCCACATGATACCACTTGGCGAAGTACTCCATCTGCGATTGCTTTACCTGTTGCACATGCACGGGCATGGCCGCCAGCATCAACGCGTAAACCGATCTGCGCGCGGCGTCCGTCTTGGCATGGCCATAGGCCACCATCAATCCGAAGTAGGCTGTTTCCTTCTCGCCCAGGTCCATGGCCTTTGCGAAGGCGGGCACCTGCGCATGCGGCAATTGCCGCCTGGCGCTGAGCACCTCGCTGAAGTATCCGCTGGAATTGATGCCGGCCTTGCGCGCGAACAGGCGATGGGAATAATGCCGATTGAGGGATTTCTTAAACGCGAAGAAATCGGCCAGGAACAGGCGATAATCCAGGTAATCGAATACGTTCAACGCAGGCTTGGCATCCATCGATGTACTTAAATCTACACCCATTCCGGGGAAAAACATGTGAGCAATTAATGAGCAAAATCAAATAAAAACGCAATAAATCACACTTTCGTGCCTACTACACACATTAAATTTGTGAGCAGTTGGGTGGGCCTGGTTGGGTCCGGAAAAGGGGACCTCATGCAGTTTTCGATAACCAACGGGCATGCGTTCTCTACAGGGCTGTCCGGAACGGGTACAATGGCCGGGAACGGGGTCAATTTGGCGGGGTTGGTGGCACTGGGCGGTAGCGGGGATGCGACGGAGACGGGACGTGGGATGGTGTTCACCGCATAGAGTTCGCCCGATGATCAGAACAGAAAAAAATTCAGGCCCACGCTGAAATGGGGCAAATGGGTGGGATTGCTTCCGAACAAGTTCCCATTTCCAAGGAAATATCCTAGCTCGCCGTAATACCCCAGGACCTTGCTTCCGTCCGGAAGGAATCGCGACCGGATGCGCGCGTCCATGCCGTTGCTCTGGCTGCAGCCTTCGCCGCACGCGGTGGACTCTGCGGGGCCCACGCCCAGGCTGTAGACGGCATTGCCCGCATAGTGATTATAGCTCAGGTAAGCGGCGGCCGTTTCGGTGTAGAAGCTGCTTCCGATGTATCCATCCAGGGAAACGTTTTTGTAGAGGGTAACCCCTGCGCCGAGATTCAGCACGTGTAATAAGCCAAGGCCCACGGAGAGATAAGCCGGGGAATGTACGTAAGCATGCGAAGGGGACGTGCAGGCCAGAAAGGCCAGTACCATGGATTTGAAAGGGAATTTACGGATTGCGGGTTCCATGCGAATAACCGTCGGACGTCCGAGACCCGGGAAAAGGTAGCCTTGACCTAAGCGTTCGGCGAGCCCGCTTTTTCCCAGATGGGACGCCCCTTTTCCACCCAATCCCACATCTTGTTCGCGATGAAACTGGCCAAGGTCACCGTAACGACATACCCGGTATGGGCGTTGAGAATGGTCCACTGGTCGGCTTGGTTCCTCTGTCGCGTATCGAATACGAGTTCGTGGCGTTCGGCTATGAGAGCGAAGCGGAGGGCTTCGTTGGGGCGAAGCTGCCATTCCCGTGCCGGCATGATCTCGAGCTTGCGGGTATGGATTTTCAATCCGTTGAATACCGAGAGGACAAGCGGGATTTGATCGGGAAGGGATTTTCCGGCGAGTTGTTCGAGCCCAATCAAATCCGCCGGCGGACAAGGCGGTCCGGATTCGAACGGGATGTTGTTGCCGTCGAGTCGGCTGATTACGGTGGCAACGTCTTCGGGTTTCATCGCTGGAATGCGTTAGTACCAGCGTCCAAGAATATCCGGCACTGATGCAAATATCAAGTGGATGGGGATAGGCGATTTATTTTTCTTCATCCGAATCGCAATCGGAGGGGCGGCCAGATCATTTTGATCCGGGCTAAAAAGGTATCGGACGCAAATCCGGTTGAAACGGGTAATTGGAACCCCCAAAGTGTTGGCTTCAGTGGTATCGCTGGTGGAATAAATTTGGACCTTTCCGAATATTCCGGTCGATTTATAATAGATGATTTGCTTGTAACCCATGGCCAAACTCCAGGCAGGATAGCTGCAAATGGAATTATGATTCGTGGATGTGGCCGTCAAATTCCCCAGATATTTCGGACCGAAGGTTAAGGGCGGTTCTCCGAACATACTATAGCCAAAGTTTGGAATGGAATCGATTTTTGAAATCGGGTCCGGAAATTTATCGGCCTTTTCCCACACGGTGTCGCCCATGCTGAGTTTTCCAATAAATCCTTTTTCTGTACGATACGCCAATCCCAACTGCGTGCGAACGCCATCACAAAAAGCGTTTCCCGCCTCGGCCGTGTAGGAAAATATTTTAAGGCTGTCCTTTCCGGATATGGTTATGACCAGAGAATCATAATAGAGATTCCCATGGTTTGAGTTACCCGGGTACATGACAGCTGTGTCACCCATTTTCAGGGCGCCGAATTCGACGAATTTGGTCCGGCAATTTGCCGACTGGGAAACCAATAGGCAGACAAATACGAATCGAATCATTTGCTTAGCATTCCCCCCCGCACTCAATACCCGTTCGGTTCAACCTACTTTATATCCAATGATTTCCGTCCCTTTGGGGATCGATATCGACCCATGGATTATCCCTGCCCCAATTTTATACCCTGGTCAATCCGGCGTATTTTTCCGGATATAAAGCGAGGCCCGGAAACCGAGGACACCGTAAGTTTCGGCC